>JAEUQP010000929.1 GCA_016789645.1 Acidobacteriota bacterium
CTTCGCCGCCCGCGCGAAAGCCCATGAAGTATTTGAAGCCGAATTGCGAAGGGTGAAAGCGATCCTGTGTTCCCAAATGCCATTTGCCGACCAGCCCAGAGTGATAGCCGGATTGCGCCAGCAGCTTTGGCCAGATCATCATTTGCGGCGACAGACCGAGTTCGGGTTCGGCGTTCGGATTGATCCAATCCGTGATGCCGAGTTCCGTCCCGTAGCGACTGGTCATCAAACTCGCACGCGAAGGCGAACACACAGGCGTCACCACAAAAGCGTTTTTCAGATACGCACCTTCGCGGAAAAATTGGTCGAGGTTCGGCGTGTAGGCTTCGCGGTTACCGCTTGCGCCAAGCGCCCAGGCGGCTTGATCGTCGGTTTGAATGAAGATGATATTCGGGCGTTTGGTTTTCGGCTGAGCCGTAGCCGTTGACCAATTGCCGAATATCGTCAACAGCAAAATCACGAACAGGAGTTTTTTCATTTGCCTTGCCTTTCAATCATCTACTTTTGAACAAGTCGCGGCCTTCTGCCGACGACAATTTCACGCCGAGCAAAGTTGCCAACGTCGGCGCAATGTCGCGCATATCAATGCGGCCAAGATTCTTTCCGGCTTGAATCCCCGTGCCGGCGATGAAGAAAGACGAATCCATCTCTTTCAATTCAGCCAGAAAACCGTGGCCGCCGCTCGGTTTCAGGTTGCGAATGACGGGCAGTTCCAAACCGCCGCCGATGTACGTGCCCGGCTTGGTTCCGACGATAAATGCGGCGTTGGGAAAACCTCCGAGTTTTTGCGCGGCCTCGCCTTCGTACCATTTGAACAATCCGCTTTCAGGGTCATCCGCCAAGCGTCGCAAAATCTGCCGGACTTTGACGCGGGCGTCTTCGTCGTTTTTGTCGTTCAACATCACCGCCGCCGTGCCGCCGGAATTCCAGGTGATGGCGCGCCATGATTTCACCTTGCCCTCTTCGACTTCGATCAAGCCGGCTTCGCGAAAGGCGGCATTCAGATTCAGCGATTTGCTGAGCGGTGAAAATCCGTGATCGGAAGCCACTGCGACGACGGCTTTGCCATTGCCGAGCTTTTCCGCCGCCGCGCGCACTTGCCCAACCGCCGCGTCAATCGCTTCCAGCGCGGCATAGGCTTCGGGGCTGTCAGGGCCGTGTGCGTGCTGCACCTCATCCAACCCGGCAAAGTACGTCGTCAAAAACGCCGGACGCTTTTTTTCCAGCAAATACACATTGAATGCCGCGCGACGAATATCGGCTTCAACCGTGTAATCGTAACCTTCGGGATAATTGCCGATGGCGTTTTCGGCTTCGGTCAGCAAGCCGGGCGTGGAAAGCGCGCGAATCAATTTGCGGTCGTCCGGCGTGGCGGCGCGCCACATTTGGACAATGTTGAAATCAATCTTTGCCCCGACGGTCACAGGCCAATCCACGCTGGCGGTTTTCAGCCCCGCCGCCGCGCAGGCTTCCCACAGCGTCGGCACGTGAATGTCTTCGGCGTACCAACACCAACCACCCTGATTTTTGCTGAACGGATCGAAGGGCGTGTTGGCGTAAATGCCGTGTTTGGCCGGGCTGACTCCCGTCACCAAGGTGGTGTGGCTGGGATAAGTCACCGTCGGCGTGACGCCGGTAACTGCCGAGGCAAACACACCTTCTTTGACGAAGCGGCGCAGGTTCGGAATTTTCAATTTGTGCCTGTCGGCTTCCAGCACATAATCCGGCTTCAAGCCGTCAATCGAAATCAAGACAACCGGCGGGACGATGCGACGTTGAGCGGAAGCAGTCAGGCTCAGCGTGAGAATTGAGAGCAAACAGAACAGCCAAACTCGTGACATGGTTTTCTCAGCCCAGAAAGATAAGCTTGCCAG
>JAEUQP010000930.1 GCA_016789645.1 Acidobacteriota bacterium
CGGAGGCATGCTGGAATCCGGCATTGGCCGCGCCCACAACATTCATATGTCCACGCTGCCGGGCTTCACGCTGCCGGGCGATGTGTCGGCCTCGAAACGATACTGGACCGAAGACATCATCACTCCGCCGGTCGAAGTTTCGCCGCAAGGCACGATTCCTAGACCAACCGATGTTGGCTTAGGCTATGAAGTGAATGAAAAACGGATAGATGTGCTGACAGTACGAACTGAAGTCATCAAATAGGGGGAAGTATGGCAGGGGCAACCGGAACAAAAGCTTTGTGGTCTCCGAAGATCGCCAGTGCATTCGATCCAAATGCTGAAGTCGTAATCGCGCCGGGCGATTGCCTGAACACGCTGCGAACTTTGCCAGATGGACTGGCGAAGCTGATCATCACTTCGCCTCCGTACAACTTGGGCAAGTCTTACGAGAAGGCTACCGAGCTTGATGCTTACCTGAAATCGCTTGCGCCGATTGTGGATGAACTGGTGCGGGTGATTTCGCCGGAAGGTTCATTGTGCTGGCAAGTCGGAAACTTTGTCGAAGACGGCGAAGTTTTCCCACTGGATATTTTCTTTTACCCGTTTTTCAAATCGCGAGGCTTAAAGCTACGCAACCGCATCATCTGGCATTTCGAACACGGCTTGCACGCGACCAAACGATTTTCCGGGCGTTACGAAACGTTGCTGTGGTTCACAAAAGGCAATAGTTACACCTTCAATCTCGATCCTGTGCGCGTACCTTCAAAGTATCCCGGTAAGACTCATTTCAAAGGCGAAAAGCACGGCCAACCTTCGGGCAATCCGCTTGGCAAAAACCCGTCTGACTTTTGGAAGATTGTTGAACGCGATTGGGAATCGGCGCTGTGGGAAATTCCGAACGTCAAAGCCAACCACCCAGAAAAAACCATTCACCCGTGCCAGTTTCCGATTGAACTGGTTGAACGCTGCGTTCTGGCTCTTACCAACGAAGACGACTGGGTGCTTGATCCTTTTTCCGGCGTAGGTTCTGCGCTTTTGGCAGCGCTGCGTCACAACCGAAAAGCTCTCGGCTGCGAAAAAGAAGCTGAGTATGTGGAACTTGCTCGGCAACGTGTCGAAGATTTGTACACAGGCAAGCTGGGTTATCGTCCACTAGGCAAACCGGTTTATCAACCGACGGGGCGCGAGAAAGTCAGCCAGATTCCATTTGATTGGCTGAGCAAGGAGGACTGAGTTGAAAATTGCAGGCTCGTATTCATTCAAAAACGGTGAGAAAGTAATTGCCAAACGTTATCCGAAACTACTTGATGAAGTCTCTTCAGTCATCAAACTGGTTGACGCCCCCCAACATAAAAGCAAGATCAGCAAAGAAAAAACCATGCCCGGACGCCAGCTTTTTAGCCCGCGTTCGATCAACAAATCGTTCAAGGCCGAGTTTGCAAAATTTGGATGGGAGCCAGTGCGGGTTCCTTGCCGGTATTCTGAAGAGCATTATTCATCCGATTACGAAACCAGACTGCCGAGTCGCGGCGCGTTTCGAGAAATGGACTTTGTCAAAGAAAAGCTCGGTGTAGAAGTGCAGTTCGGCAAGTACGCGTTTATGGTCTACAACGTCTGCGCCAAGATGACGATCTTCCACAATCTTGGCCATATTGATTTTGGAATTGAGATCGTGCCGGTCAAAGCTTTTGCCGAAGAGATGTCCACAGGCGTTTCTTACTTTGAGCAGTTCATCTGGGATTTGGAGCATCGTGGTGTTTCGGACATTGATATTCCCGTCTTGATTCTCGGCATAGACAATTGAGGAAAACGAAATGAAAGCAATTTGGAATGGCGAAGTCATCGCCGAAAGCAATGAAACCGTTGTCGTCGAAGGCAATCACTACTTTCCGCCTTCGGCCATCAAGTCAGAACATTTTCAACCGAGCGACACACACACGGTGTGCGGCTGGAAAGGCACGGCGAGTTATTACAACGTCGTCGTCAATGGCCAGGTGAACAAAGACGCCGCCTGGTTTTATCCCGACACGAAAGAAGCCGCGAACAACATCAAAGGCTACGTCGCGTTTTGGAAAGGCGTAAAAGTGGAATAGACCAAAAATCAGGTGAAGACGGAGAGTGTGGGATTCGGAATCAATTAGTGACTTTCCGCAAATTACGATATGCAAAGAGCAGCGTGGGCGCTGCCTGCATTCTTGAAATTAAATCTGCAGTGTGTGGATTAGAAATGGCCGCCGCTG
>JAEUQP010000954.1 GCA_016789645.1 Acidobacteriota bacterium
TCCCACTTTTTTTGTTTCCAGGCGGTCATTTCGATTCGTTCAAGCCAGCGATCAATGCGCCGTTCCGCTTCGGCGTTCGACAAGCCTTTCAATTCGGCAAAAAAGACGAGCTGTTCACCAATCTTCATCTTTTTGTACAAAACGCGATCTTCCGGCAAGTAGCCGACTCGTTCCTGCAACTTGTTGTTCATCGGCTGGTCGAACAGCCGGATTTCTCCGGCGTCCGGCATGGTGATGTTAACGATCATCCGAATCGTCGTGGACTTGCCTGCGCCATTTGGCCCCAGCAATCCAAAGATGCTGCCTTGTTCGACGTCCAGGGAAAGATTGTTGACGGCTACAAAATCTCCGTAACTTTTGCTGACATTGCGGACAGAAATTGCGTTGGGCATAAATGTGACTAGTGTTGAAGTTTGTAAACGTGCGTATGCTACTTCACCCAAAGAGGTCGCTCAAGGCAGGATTTTGACTCGACGCTTCTCGCAACGCTCGGCTATAATCCCGATCGGTTCAACGACCTGCAAATTCCGTATCCCCAAAGAGTTTCAGCGAACGCGAGAGAAACCCAGATGGCCAGTTTTCGAGTCAGAACACCAGCCGAATATCTGAAGCTGTTGTGGCGGCGAAGGTATTTCGTGCTGGTTCCCAGCATAATCGTCGCTTCGGCAATGGGGTATGCCATTTACAAATTGCCTAACGTGTATGAATCGCGCACGACGGTCATTGTTGACCCGCCGAAGGTTTCGGCCAACTACGTTCAACCCGTCAATCAGATTGATTTGAATTCCCGGCTCAACTCGATTCAAAAACAGGTCACCAGCCGCACGGAGTTGCAGCGACTGATTAATCGGTATGGGCTGTACCCGGAATTGATGGCTCGCAACACGCCCATCGAATTGGTGATTGACGAAATGAATCGCTACATTTTCGTGCAACCTTACAGCGCGGCTTCCGGCGTGTACGCCTTCCAGATTTCGTACCGCGGTCCTGACCCGCGAACCGTCCGCGATGTAACGGCGGAACTGGCGGCGCGGTTCATTGACGCCAATTCCGATGAAACCCGACGACAGGTTTACACCACGATTGATCTGCTGGAAGGCCGCATCAACGAAGTCAAAACGGAGCTGGAAAAAATCGAATCGGAACGCGCGGGGTTTCTGGTCAACAATCCCGACGCCGTTACCGGCCAGGAACAGAACCTGCTTGGCCAGATGAACAGTTTGAGCATGATTCGCCAGTCGCAGCAAAACTCGATTGATTCGCTGCGCAGCCAGATCACCATGAGCGAACAGGTGCTGGCCAATTTGAAAACGCAGGAAAGCACCGAACCGGAAGCCCCGCTGGCCGCCGGGCAAACCGAAGGCCAGTTGCGCGCCAAACGCGCCGATTACGAAGGCCAGTTGAAACAGTTGCTGGTCACCTACACGGAAAAATATCCCGAAGTCATCAAACTGCGTGTGCAGATCGAATCCATCAACCGTGAACTGGAAGACCTGAAAGCTAAAACCGAACAGGAACGCTTGACCAAACGCGCGTCCAAAACCGCCAATCCGCAGATCGCGCAACTGGAAATCAAACTGGCTGCTGACCGTGCCGATCTGGCGCGCAAAAACAGCGAACTGGATCAAACCAATCGTCAGTTGAACGATCTGCAAAACCGGTTGCGAAATTCGCCGATTCTGGCGACGGAAGCGACCAAGATCGAACGGGATTACAATACGCTGCGAAAACGTTACGAAGATTTGCTTTCGATGCGCGACAACGCCCGATTCGGCGCCAAGGTCATCAACGATTTCAGCGGCGAAACTTTTCGCATGGCCGACCCGGCGAATCTGCCGGAAGCGCCCGCTTCGCCCAAACGAAACATGCTGTATCCGATGGCGTTGCTTGTCGGATTGCTGAGCGGGTTGATCGCCGCCGCCGCCGTTGAAGCGCGCGCGTTGCTGACCATTCGCGATTCACGCGACGTGGCGCATTACACGCGCTTGCCGCTGTTGGTCACCGTTCCGAAAATCGTCACCGAACAGGAACGCCAGCGCCTTCCCTTGCTGAATGCAACCAAGGTGTTCGGCGTCATTGTGCTGATCCCGCTGGCGGCGTTTTTGCTGTATCAAGGAATCAAACTTTCGCGGTTGCTGAGTATGGTGACAGGGAGTTATTGATTGAATACCTTTGCACCTTTACCCGAACGTTCTAGCGTCAGGTTCTGTGCCGACGACTTGGCGGCCCAAAAAAGGTGGAACACTGAAGTATCATGTTCGGAATCTGGAAGTGTTGGATTATTTGCGACAGTTGTTACAGGGAAAATGGCAAAAGGTCATTAAGCAAGGGAACATCGGCGAGGTGCACTGTTTTGAACGTGAATCCGGTCAGGTAGCCGGAGTGAAATTCTTTTCAACACAAACTTCATGAACAAGAGCATCAGTCTCAAAAACTTGTTATCCGAGCCTGGCAGCACGCTTGAACGGCAGTTGTCGTTGTTTGCCATTATCAGCCTGGGCGTATTGGAATCACTTTCCAACGGTTTGATGACCGCCACAGATTCGGTTCGCTATTTTTTCAATGCCGAAAATTGTCTATTCGTCCATCAAACACTTGGCAAAACGATTGCTGAAGAAGTGATGAGTCACGGCATTCAATTGCCGGATTTGTTTGATGCCTTGCCCACAGAAAAAGCGCAGCGCGAATTTAACCGCGAATTGGCGACAATCCGCTCGCTTTGCCTGAAATTGCTTTCAGAAGAGCGTGTGGCGGCCTAACCCAATTATGTATTTACAGTTTTACGGACTTAAAGATATTCCCTTCAGTTTGACGCCCGATCCGCGCTTTCTGTACTTCACGGCCAGTCATCGCGAAGTGATGGCGAATTTGCATTACGGCATCCAGCACGGCAAAGGCTTGATCGTGGCGACGGGCGAAGTCGGAACCGGAAAGACCACAATGCTGCGCGCGATGATTGCGCGGTTGGATCGCAGCGTGCTCAGTTCGTACATTTTCAATCCGGGGTTGACCGTGCCGGAGTTGTATCAGCATCTGGCTGTGGATTTCGGCTTTGCGCCGTTTACATCCAAAGCCGAAGCGCTGCAAAAGTTCGGTCGGTTGCTGATGATGCGGCATTCGCGCGGACTCAGAACCGTGTTGGTGGTGGACGAAGCACAAGGATTGTCGCGCGAATTGCTGGAAGAAATTCGACTGCTGCTGAACTTTGAAACCTACACCGAAAAACAATTGCAGATTGTGTTGACCGGCCAGCCGGAATTGCGCGCCTTGCTCAACAGCGCCGAATTGCGACAATTGAAACAACGCATCAGTTTGCGTTGCGAAATCAAACCGCTCAAGGCCGACGAAATTTCCGAATACATCCGCACGCGATTGAAAATTGCCGGAGCCACGCGGTTGGAATTGTTCACGCCGGATGCTGTGGCCTTGATTTATCGCGCGTCGGAAGGCATTCCGCGGCTCATCAACAACATTTGCGACAACGCGTTGTTGAACGGATACGCCGCCAATGAGCGAACGATCGGCGCGGACATCATTTCCGAAATTGCCGAATCGCTGGATTTGCTGCAACCGATGATCGAAGACAACCCGCTGGACGTGATGACAGGCTCTTTGCCGCCGATGCCGGTGATACGCAATGAAATCGTCATGAACTGGTTACCGGAATCGCAATTGCCCGAACTGCCCGAACTAGACGATGCGCGATTAGGCGTGCCCAAATCTTCGCGCCGCCGTTCTCAACGTCGCCAAAGCGATCATCGCCAAGTACCCAAAACTGGCGAGCCTGCGCAGTTAAAAGTTGTTCCGCCGCCAGACGATTTTGAAAAAGAATTGAAGGCTGGTTGATGTAAACGAACTGAAGTTTGCACCAGCGGGCGGGACGCCCGCGCTCCCAGTTATGAGCAAAGTTTTTGAGGCGCTGTTGCGCCAACAACAATCCGAACAAAATGGCGACGCAGCGAGCGATCCGTTGGCGGCAAAAATCGGCTCGCCGGAATCGGCTTCGGTGAACGGTGATTCTGCTGAAGCACACGCGGATTCGATTCCGTTTGAATTGCCGTCGGTGATTGGAACGCCGGTCGGCCCGCGTTCGAACGAAGGCGCGATTTTCACGTTGAACCAACCACCAGCGCCAGGCGAAGCTCTGCAACCCAATGGCAAACCAAACGGAACCGGCAAATCCGTACCCGAACCTTCTCGCCTGACCGCAGAAGAAGTTCGC
>JAEUQP010001000.1 GCA_016789645.1 Acidobacteriota bacterium
GCCGACGGTTATCAACTGACCTTCCCGCTGATTTCCGATCCGGTGGATAACTTCCTGCCGCAGGGACGCATTGCCGATAATTACGAAGTGATGGACAACGCCACCTGGGTGAAGGGCAAACATCAGGTGCGGTTTGGCGGAAATTATCGCCGTGTGTTCATCGAATCGTATGACGCTGCCGGAACCTTGCCGCAGTACACCATCGGCTTCAACACGGCGGGCAATCCTAATCCGCTGCGAACCTCGCAATTTGCCGGCGGCATTTCGTCGAACGATTTCAACCGCGCGCGTGATGTGCTGGCGATTCTGGCTGCGCCGATTGCCCAGGTGGATCAAAGTTTCTTTTCCACCAGCCGCACATCGGGCTTTGTCAACGGGGCTCCGCAACGGCAGCAATTCCAATACGACACCATCGGCTTGTACGGCGGCGACACCTGGCGGTTGAAACAAAACCTGTCGCTGAACATCGGGTTGCGTTGGGAATACATTTCCGTGCCGACCGAAAAACAAGGACTGGCGTTGTTGCCGAAAGACGTCAGCTTGAACGCATTGTTCGACAAAAACGCTGTGCTTGATTTCGCCGGGTCGGGAACCGGGCGAAAATTCTTCAACAACGATTACAACAACTTTGCGCCGAGCATCAGTCTGGCGTGGGATCCATTCGGCAATGGCAAAACGTCCATCCGCGCGGGTTATTCAATTTCCTACGTGGTGGATAACAACATCACCACGATTTTGAACGCGGCAGTGGATGGCAACGCCGGATTGCAAGCCGATGTCAGCGTGTTGAACACGGCGGGCACGGTCAGCGGCGGAGGCATTCGTCCGGTGCAGATTCCGGCCTTCAAAGTGCCGCGCCCGATTGCGGACAATCTGGCGATTGATCCCGAAACGGCGCTGTTTACGATTGATCCGAATTACAAAACGCCGTACGTGCAGCAATGGACATTGAGCTTCGAGCGGGAAATCTTTCGCGACACCGTGGCAGAGGTTCGTTATGTCGGCAATCGCGGCGTCAAACTGACGCGCGGCATTGACGTGAATCAAATGCGGATTTTCGACAACGGATTTTTGGCGGATTTCCAGCGCGCCGAACGCAATCTGGCGGCCAACGGTGATGCGTCTCGCGGCGAAGCCTTGCAGGTGTTTCCCAAACTCGGACTTGGCGGATTGCTGACCAATCCGACGATTCTGAACCTGATTGCTCAGGGACAGGTCGGCGAACTGGCGCGGATTTACGTCGTCAATCGCGATCTGTTTTTGGAACCGGGCGTGTTCGGTTCGCAACTTGGGCCGGAATTTTTCCTGCGCGCCAATCCGAATACTTACGTCGCGGATTACATCGGTAACGGATCGTATTCGGATTACAACGCGCTGCAGGCGGAAATTCGTCGCCGGTTGCGCGGCGGCCTGTATTTCCAGGCGAATTACACCTACGGCAAAGGCTTCAGCGATTACGAAGGCGGCCAGACGAATTTCTCCGGCTTGCTCGATCTGGGTTCGACCAACGCCGTTGAAAAACAGCGGATCGCCGATGACATCACGCACGTGTTCAAAGCCAACGCCGTTTACGAACTGCCGTTCGGTCGCGGCAAACGCTTTTTTGATCAAGGCGGCGTGCTCGGCAAAATCGTCGGCGGCTGGAGCTTCAATCCGATCCTTCGCTGGCAAAGCGGCGAACCGATTTCGATTGTCTCAGCTCGCGGTACGCTCAATCGCGCAGGCCGTTCGGGCAAAAACACCGTCGTCACCTCGCTTTCGATCAGCGAGTTGCAATCGAAAACCGGATTGTTCCGCGACTCGCAAGGCCGTCCGATCATTTTTGATCCCAGCTTGATTGGCGCCGACGGTCGCGCCAACACCCAACTTTTCCAAAATCCGAAGTCTGGCACGTTGGGAACATTGCAACTGACGCCGGTCAGTGGCCCCGGACGATTCGATTTCGATGCCGGATTCATCAAGCGCACTTCGATCACCGAACGCGTAAACTTCGAATTCCGTTTTGAAGCGTTCAACCTGCTGAACAAGACCAACTTCAACGTCGGTCAGGCTCAGAACATCAACAACACGACGTTTGGCCGCATCACGGCAACATTCGCTCCGCGCGTGTTGCAGTTTGCGGGCAAGATCAACTTCTGA
>JAEUQP010001004.1 GCA_016789645.1 Acidobacteriota bacterium
CGGCAAATAAACTCCGCGTCTGTTGTCATACCTCAAAATTACTTTCGGAGACTTGATGAACAAAAGCAGATTCTTGCAAGGCAAACGCATTGCGCCGACGCCCATCACCAAAGACACCACGCTGGTGCAACTGATCGAAACTACGTTTCAGGCTTACAACGCCGCACGATTGCGCGAAGGCGCGCAGTTGTTTGCCGAACGCATGCTTGGCGAAGATGTGACGGTTGGGTTGACGCTGACCGGAGCGTTGACGCCTGCGGGCTTGGGCATTTCGACGATCATTCCGTTGATCGAAGCCGGGTTTGTGGACTGGATTATTTCCACCGGAGCCAACCTGTATCACGACACGCATTTTGGATTGGGCCTGGCCATGCATCGCGGCAACGCGCAAATCAGCGATGTGACTTTGCGCGAAGAAGGCGTCGTTCGCATTTACGACATCTTTTTCGATTATGACGTGCTGCTTTCGACGGACGCTTTTTTCCGCGAAATCATCCGCGCCGAAGAATTCCAGCGCGAAATGTCCACGGCGGAGTTTCACTACCTTTGTGGCAAATACGTTGCCGAACGAGAGCGCGTGCTGGGCCTGAAAAACCAATCTGTCTTGTCAGCGGCGTACACACACGGAGTTCCTGTGTACACGTCTTCGCCCGGCGATAGCTCCATTGGCATGAACGTCGCAGCGATGGAATTGCAGGGCGGCAAACTGCGCCTGAATCCGTCTGCTGATGTGAACGAAACTGCCGCCATCGTTCTTTCTGCCAAGCGTGGCGGAGGGAAATCTGCCATCTTCATTGCGGGAGGCGGCAGCCCGAAAAACTTCGCGTTGCAAACCGAACCGCAGATTCAGGAAGTGCTCGGCATCGAAGAAAAAGGGCACGACTTCTTTTTGCAGATTACCGATGCCAGACCGGACACCGGCGGGTTGAGCGGCGCGACGCCCAGCGAAGCCGTCAGTTGGGGAAAAATTGATCCTGACCAATTGCCTGGTACGGTGGTGTGTTATGTGGATTCGACGGTTGCCTTGCCGTTGATTACCGCTTACGCCATGGCCAAACACGAACCGCGCCCGTTGAAACGGCTGTATGATCGCCGCGACGAGATGATGAACTTGCTCAAGAGCGAGTATGAAAAGTCAGAGCGGAAATAAAAATGCTGCGCAATCGTTTTCGCTGCCGGATGCCGATGTCATTCTGTTTTCGGACTTCTTTTCGTTGGCAGAAAGCGATCAGTTGTTCGCCACGTTGTTGGCAGACACACAATGGGGACAAGGCGAGATCAAACTGTATGGCAAATCGTATCCTGAGCCACGGTTGACGGCCTGGCACGGCGACGAAGGCAAGCAGTACAGCTATTCCGGGCTGACGTTGCATCCCTTGCCGTGGACGGAAACCTTGCTGGCGATCAAAGCGCGCGTGGACGAAGCGGCGGGCGTGACGTTCAACAGCGTGCTTCTGAATCTGTATCGCGACGGGCGGGACAGCAACGGCTGGCATCAGGATAACGAACCGGAATTGGGGCGAAATCCCGTCATCGCTTCGGTCAGTTTTGGAGCGACGCGCCGGTTTCAGATGCGCCACAAACAGCGCGCGGATTTGCCCCGGTTGGACATTGATCTTGAACACGGCAGTTTGCTGTTGATGGCCGGACCGACCCAGCATTTCTGGCAGCACCAAATTCCCAAAACGGCGAAACCTGTGGGGCAACGAATCAACCTGACATTTCGTGTGATTCTTTGACGCCATCATTTTCAATTGGATTGCAGGCTTCCTGACAAATGTTTCTGCTATTGGCCACGTCCTGGTTGTTGGTTTTGCTGGCTCCGCCTGCCGCCTCGCCTCCTGTTTTATTGCCCTACGACATTCTGAAGCTGGTCGGCTTCGCCACCGGAGCGGCGCTGCATCTTTACCTGTGCTGGATGATTCTGAATCGTTACGGCATTCGTCAGGTGGAACGTTCGCTGCTGGGGTTGGGCTTGAGCATAGGGCTATGGCATTTGGGAAACTTTGCCGGAACGATTCATCAGATGTTGTTCGAAGACGCGCGAGCGTTGTGGTGGTTGCGGCTGGCGGATTCTGTGGCCTATGTCGCGCTGGCGTTTTTGCCTCCGACGTTGGCGCACGCGCATTTGCGGGTATGGGGTTGGTTTGACGAACGCGCGCCGCAACGGTTTTTCAGGTTGTTGATCACGCTAGGGTATTTGCCATTAGTCGCCATGCCCTGGGCTGTGAGCAAACTCTGGGTCGAACCGTATTTGCCGCCCATGGAAAAGCTCGCGCTGTTGTTGTTGCCGTTCATTCTATGGATCGTGTTCGTCTTTGGTGAATGCGCGGTGATTGATTGGCGATTGTCGCGCGTTTGGGAATCGGCGCGCGAACGACGGTTTTTTGAAGTCTTCGGCGCGACGCTGGCGGGCATCGGCGTATTGTTTTTGCTGACGTATGTGTTCGGCGCGCGGCATTGGCCAGGAATCGGCAAGTATTTCGATCTGATTGCCAAGTTGTCTTCGCTCGCGCCGACGGCAATCGTCGCCTATTACATTTACCGTTATCGCTATCTGGAACTCGTCATCCGGCAGAGTTTTGTGTATGCCGTGCTGGCTGTGATCGTGTTGATGGTATACCTGTACGGCATTCGGCGTTTGGCCCTGATGTTGGAATCGCGGTATGAACTGCGAGCTGATGTCGTCGAAGCCCTGTTGATTCTGGTGGTGCTGGTGCTGGCCGCGCCATTACGTCGAGCCGTCGAACATTACCTGAAAAAACTTTTCACCACCGAAGTCGGTTTGTATCGCGATTTGGTGGCGCAAGTCGGGGCGGAAGCGTCGAGTTACGGCGAACTGGCGCATTTTGTCGAATTCGCTGAACGCCGCTTGCGCGAGGCTCTGGAACTGAGCGAAGTCAAAATCATTCCTGTCAATCAAGCAAATGCTTACGAATCCGAAGCGTGTCGGGCCGCAGAAGCAGGGCAATTGCCGGAAATCGAACAGATGCCTTTGCTGGAACCGTTGCACGCGTTGGCGTGTTATCCGCTTTGGCGCGAAGGCCACGTGGTTGGGTTGTTGATCGTTCGCGGCAACGCGCAATCGCTGACTTCGGAAAAACGCGAAGTGCTGGCGACTCTGGCCGGACACATTGCCGTTGCGGTGGAAAACTGCCAATTGCTGGAAGAAAAAGTGAAGCTCGAACGCGAACTGGCCGAACGCGAACGTTTGGCTTCGCTTGGGCAGATGGCGGCAACGGTCGCGCACGAAGTCAAAAATCCGCTGTCGGCAATCAAATCCATTACGCAAGTCATGCGCGAAGACGAAGCCGTCAGCAGGGAATACGGGCGCGACCTGGATCTCATCACCGGCGAAGTGGATCGGTTGAATCGCAGCGTGTCGCAATTACTGAGCTTTTCGCGTCCGTCAGCCGTCGCTGCTATGCCCGCCAGTTTGAGCGAAATTGTCGAAAGCGTGTTGACGCTGACGCGCGCCGAAGCCGAACAACGATTGGTGAAAGTCCGCGTTGATCTGAAAGCCAATCCGCAATTCGACGGCGAACGAACTTCGGCGCTGAAAGAGGTCTTGCTGAACTTGACGCTTAACGCGATTCAGGCAATTTCGGTCGAAGGCGAAGTCCACGTCGAAAGCGAAGAGTTCGGCGGCAAACTGCGAATTTCCGTCAGTGACAACGGCGCAGGCATTGCCGCCGATCAGCGGGAAAAAATCTTTGAGCCGTTTTTCACCACCAAACAGCGCGGAACCGGATTGGGCTTGGCGATTGTTGCGCGGCGTGTGCGCGAACTGGGCGGCGACGTTTCTGTTGTCAGCTCAATCGCTGAAAATCGTGGCACAAAGTTTGTTGTAACCTTGCCGTTATGATTTTCTCCAAGCGAGGTTTTTATGTCCGAAGCAAAAATTTTAATCGTGGATGACGAAGAAGCGGCGCGGTATGGGATGGCGCGCGCGCTGAAAAGTTACTCTGTGTCCGAAGCCGGAAGCGTCGCCGAGGCGCGCAAGGCAATCGCCAGTTCCAG
>JAEUQP010001170.1 GCA_016789645.1 Acidobacteriota bacterium
ACTGGAGTCGGGAATGGACGATTGAGCAATGTCACGTTGGCGAAGTTGGACGGTGTCACTTCGTTGGCAAACGTCTGCGACACGGACAAAGGAATGTTTTGGCCAAGCAGGTTTCCTGCCGCATACGGTTCAGGGAAATAGCTGATGCCATATCCGCCGCGCACAACCGTTTTGCCTGAGCCAAATACATCGTAGGCAAACCCGAGCCGCGGGCCGAAATTCTTGTATTGCGTTTCTTTGCCAGCCGACCGCGAATACCCTTCTTCACCCGCGTAAATCAGCCGCAAGGCCTGCGGGTCGAAATTGACGATCAGATTACGGTTTTCCACATCGGGCGTGTAGACCTCGTAGCGCAACCCGGCGTTGACGGTCAGGCGGCTGGTGACCTTGATGTCATCCTGAATGAAGCCCGCGAACTCCTTGTTCGTCAGGTAATAATTTTCGTTCAGGAAGCCTCGGGAACCGCTGATGACATATCCGAGCAGCAAGGTCGCTAAGCCCGTGCCTGTGCCGTTGACCGCTGCGCCCGCTGAAAACGGCAACCGTGTGTATTCGTTGCCGATATTCAACGCGCCGCGCGTGTTGGATTGCGTGAACGGCGACGGTTTCCGAATGACCATGTGGTACCCGAATTTCAAGGTCTGTTTGTTCAGCGTGTAAAACAGGTTGCCCGTGAACTGGTAATGCGTTTGTTTCGGATTCACCGGCAGGAAATTTGGCCCGCCGCTCAATCCCGTCAATTCGGTGATGGTGATGTTGGGCAAACCGGTCGTGAATTGCGAAATGTTGATGCCCTGAATGCCAAGCGAAGTCGCGGCGTTGCGGCCAAAATCTGACTGAACCGTTCGGGGATTGGTGCGTGCAAACCCGGCGCGCAGTTCCAGCAACAATCTCGGCGAAAAGGTGTGCGTATGGTTCAGCGCCAGGCCTTGCGTGCGCAACGTGGTGTTTTGAATGCCCGCGACAAACGGACCAAGATCGAACCTAGCTGCGGCAAAATCCGGTGTCGGCAAACAGCACTGCGCCTGCCCTTGCGGAGCGTCGAGCCGGAAATTTTCAAAGCTGTAACGAGCGAAAAACTTGTCCTTTTCCCCGAAGTTATGGTCGAAACGGAAGGTGAAGGCGTTGCTGCCGACATCGCGATTGACCACTGAGGTGTAATTGTTTTGCAAGCTGCTGTTTTGCGGCAGCGGATAGATGCTGGCGACATTCAACCCCACAGGATTGATGCGCGCAGCCGGAATGATGTTGTTGGCAAACACTGACCGCAGGAGCTGCGGATTGGCCGCGCTGACGGCTTGGGCCGCGTTGAAGTTCGGGTTCGCGCGCGTCGTCAACGGATCGAACATCATCCCAACGCGAGCTTGCAGCGACTGCCCATTGGTGTCCGTCACCAACAACGGCGTGGTGAACGCACCGCCGCAAGTGCCTGCTGCGCCGCTGGAGTTGGTGCAAAGATTTGCCCCCAGATATTCACTGAAATCGCCTGTGCGCGCTTTTACCGTTGGCACGGTGTTGACGAAAGTCGTGCCGCGGATTTCGCGCGTGCCAGCATAATCAAAAAAGAAAAAGCTCCTGTTCTTGCCGTCGTATAGCGCGGGGCCGCCTTCGCCAAAACGGGGAAATTTCACAGGGCCGCTGAAATACCCGCCAAATTGATTGCGACGGAACGGCGGTTTTTTGGTCGGACGCGGATTGACGAATTGATGCTGGAATGCGTCCAGTTTGTCGTTGCGCAGGAACTCAAACAATCCGCCGTGATAATCGTTCGATCCGGATTTGGTCGAAACTGCCACCACGCCCGCGCCACGTCCGAATTCTGCCGAAAAGGTTCCGGTCAGGGTTTTGAATTCGCGCACGGATTCCACGGTCGGTTGCACGATGACCGTGTTGAACGTGTATTCGTTGTTATCAATTCCATCCACCAGCCAGCCGTTCGAGTTGGCGTGATGACCGAGCGAATTGAAATTTGACGAAGCGCGCGGATTAAACGTCGAAGCTCCCGACAGGTTTTCACCTGACTGCCCCGGCGTCACGCCCGGCGTCAGATACACCAATTGGGCGAAATTGCGCCCATTGAGCGGCAACTCTTTGACCGAACGTTCTTCGATCACAACGCCAATCTCTGACGATTCGGTTCGCACCAACGTCGTTGAAGCAGCGACTTCGACGGTTTCCGTCACAGCGCCGACTTCCAGCGTGAAATCAATGCGCGCTTTCTGGTCAATCTGCACCACCACAGTGTTGGTCAAGGCTTTTTTGAAGCCAGTCGCTTCGACAGAAACGTTGTACGTGCCCGGGATCAGAAACGGAGCCGTATAGGCTCCTTCATCATCGGTTGTGTATGTTGTGGAGTTGCTTTTGCCGACTTCCGTAATTGTGACTCTCGCCCCTTTAACGGCGGAACCGGAATTGTCCCGCACTGTGCCGAGAATGCTTCCGGTTGTGACCTGTGCCGCGGCGATTCCTGTTAAACAAACCAGCAATGCGGCGACCACCAATATCCTGACCGCTGCGTTCATTCGACTTTTCATGGCAGATTCCTCAAAGAAGATAGATGTCGGACAAGCTGGGGACTTGTCGGGTTTGTCTTTGCCGCACCAAACATATCCCCAAGGATTGAAGGCTGTTGGTCGCGACGTTGGCTTTCGTAAACTCGGCTCTTTGAGATTACGAGACTGTCAATTTCCAGCAAAGCGTCGTCTGTGTCCGTTTGTTACTTCTTTATTTTGAGAAGGAAGGAATGCGGTCGAAATCAATGCCAGAGGATTATTTACCATTTTGAACCCCTCTGACGCGGCGCGTTATAGCACGTGGTCTAACCAACCGTCAAACTAAGTTTTTACGTTTCAACCGGCTGATACAGACGCGGGACTCGGGATGAGATGCCAGTCACGATTTCATAGGAAATTGTGTCTATCTGATGAGCCAAATCTTCGGCTGAGATTGCCAAATCTCCTTGTGTTCCCAAAAGCACAGCTTCGTCGCCAAGTTCCGCAGCGGGAACGTCAGTCACATCAACGAGGGTCAAATCCATGCTGACTCTGCCGACCACTGGAACAAACCGCCCGCGAATCAGAACCTGGCCCTTGTTCGACAGCGCGCGGCGAAATCCGTCGGCGTACCCTACGGGCAAAGTGGCGATGCGACTTTCGCGGGAGGTGATGAACGAACAGCCGTATCCAAGCGGAGTTTCGGGGGGAACGGTTTTCAGCATTACGATGCGCGATTTCCACGTCATCACCGGACGCAACGGCGGAGCTGCCAATCTGGGCGTCAGAACGTCGCGCGTCAATCCGTACATTGCCGCGCCAGCGCGAGCCAGATTTCCGTGCGCCTGCGGATACGCATGCAGCCCGGCGCTATTGGCAGCGTGTCGCCAGGTTGGATCAAATCCAAGCTCGCGTAACGTCGTAACAGCGTCTTCAAAGCGCCGAATCTGAAGCTCCGTGTATCCGGTTTTCATTCCATCAGCGTCAGCAAAATGAGTCAGCACGCCATCGAGTTTCAAATGCTCGAATTGCTTCAACGCGCTCGCAAATTCGGCAAGCTCGGCAATCGGAACTCCAAGCCGTCCCATCCCTGTGTCAACTTTCAAGTGAAAGTTGACGACTCGTCCCGCTTCAGCCGCGCGTGCATTTAGCTCTTCGGCCAAATCCATTCGAAACAACGCCGGAGTCAGGTCGTGCGCCAAAATCAATTCGCCTTGCGTTCGCCAAAACCCGCCGAGACAAAACACCGGTCGTATGATCCCTACCCGGCGAAGCTCGACTCCTTCTTCAACCAGGGCAACGCCAAACCAATCCGCGCCGATGGATTCCAGCGCGCGGGCGCATTGAACCGCTCCGTGCCCGTACGCATCGGCTTTGACCACAGCCATCAACTGCGCATTTCCGGTCAACTGGCGTTTCAACATTCGGTAATTTTCGGTCAACGCGGAAAGTGAGATTTCCGCCCAGGTTGGGCGATGCAGTGAGAGTTGCGACATGAAAACTTATTCCATCGCTTCGCGCGACAAATCATGAAATCGGGTCAGCGCCTTGCGAAAGACCAGTTCGACGCTGCCAATCGGGCCGTTACGCTGTTTGCCAATGATGATTTCGGCAATGTTCTGTTTTTCGGTTTCCGGCTTGTAGACCTCTTCGCGATAAATGAACATCACCACGTCCGCATCCTGCTCGATCGAGCCGGATTCGCGAAGGTCAGACAGTTGCGGTTTGTGATTGCCCGTTCGGGTTTCGGGCGCGCGTGAAAGCTGCGAAAGCGCAATCAGCGGAACGTTCAATTCTTTGGCCAGAATCTTCAACTCGCGCGAAATCTGCGAGACTTCCTGCTGACGGGATTCCGAACGGCCTTTGCCGCTCATCAACTGCAGGTAATCAATAATCAGCAGGTCTAACCGTTTTTGCTCGTTTTTCAACCGGCGGGCTTTGGCACGAACTTCGAGCACCGTGATGCCGGGCGTGTCATCGAGAAAGATGTCGGCTTGAGACAATTCGCCGACCGCCAAAGCCAAGCGCCGCCAATCGTCTTTGTTGAGCATGCCGCTGCGCAGCCGATGCGCGTCCACCTGCGCCTGGGAACACATCAGACGCTGGACTAATTGCTCCTTGCTCATTTCCAGCGAGAACACGCCAACTACCGCTTTTTGGCGATCTTCGTGCATTCGCCCGGACGAATCCTGAGCCAGCGCGGCATTCTGCGCGATGTTCAAACTGAACGCCGTTTTGCCCATGGAAGGTCTGGCAGCGACGATAATCAGGTCGCCGCGTTGCAAACCTGAAGTCATGTAATCCAGATCGGTGAATCCGGTGGCGATGCCTGTTACCAGTTGTTGGTGAGCGGCGACTTCTTCGATGACGTGGAGCTGTTTTTCGGCGACTTCGCCGATGTGAATGAAGCCCTGTTTGATGCGATCTTCGGCGATGGCCAGAATCAGCCGCTCTGCACGGTCAAGAATTTCTTCCGGCTCGTCTTCGTCGTCAAAGGCCATCTGCATAACCTGATTGGATGCGCCGATCAATTTGCGAAGCATCCCTTTGCCTTTGACGATCTTGACGTAACTTTGAATGTTGGAAAATCGCGGCACGCCGTCAAACAGCGACGCGATGTAGGCCGGACCGCCGACTTGATCGAGTTCTCCTGCGCGACGCAACTCTTCTTGCAAAGTCAGCGGATCAATTCCCTGCCCTTGCTCGTAAAGCTTGACCATCTTGTCGAAGATGCGACGATGCGATGGCAGAAAAAAATCGTCGGGTTTCAAATGCTCGACGGCCTGGTTGATCGTCACGTTGTCCAGCAGAATGACCCCCAGAATCATTCGCTCGGCATCCACATTGCTGGGCAACGACTTTTCGAGTGTGAAATCTCCGCCCGAACCGTTTCCGGTCATACTGTTGCGTCCTTGATGTTGAAGAGTGTTGTGAAGTCAGAAAAGGTCTTGCAGGATTTACTCGAGACATAGGAACGATAGCCACAGAGGCACGGAGTCGCAGAGGTTTAACTTCAGTGATGGTAACTTGCCTTGCTCCGTATCTCTGAGACTCTGTGGCAGTTTCTACTTAAATCCTGTTTTGTAGAGTCCGGTTGCCCAGACTCTACTTACTGCACATCGCTGTCGGGCGGTGCGATTTGAAACGAACCTTCCGGCTCGACATGCGCCACGCCTTTTACCCGACTCAACTTGTCCAACGCGTCGTCGTCAATTGAACCGGAAATCACGCCGATGGATTTCATTTCGTTTTCGACCTTCATTCCGGCTTTGCGGCAGCGAGCAACGACGTCGGAAAAGGTTTTCAGATGATCGTCTGCGACGGAAACATTTACTTTACTCATGTGGTTGCCTGGGTTGATTGGCGCAGACTTTCCAGTCTGCGCCCGGCTTTTACCATGCGCGTTGATGTTCGGAACATGACCTGTTCACAACCGAGCAGATTGGAGCCCCGCTCCGACTGCTACGGAGCTTGAACCAGTCCCATTCCCACGTCGCGCGAAGGAAGATTCAATCGTTTGGCGCGCGCGATCAATGCCGACCATAACGCAAACCCTCTCAATGTGGGATCGGATTGCGCAAACAATGCGGCGATTCCCGCCACGTGCGGCGTAGCCATGCTGGTTCCGCTCATTTCCCGATACAGCTTATTGCGCGGAACCGAAGAACGAATATCCACTCCCGGCCCGGCAATGTCCACACCACCGCCATCGGAATTGATGCCTCCGCAAGAAAACGACGCGATCCGTAACTTTTTGTCAATCGCGGCGACCGACAGAATCGAAGGACAATTGGCCGGATGTCCAACCGGCGCAATCCGATTGGGGCGTGAGCTTTCGTTCCCCGCGGCAGCGACGATCAAGGACCCAACGCTCAACGCGCGTTTGGCGACATTTTCGTAAATTGGCGAAAACCCTTCACCAACGCCGACCGGCGCGCCCAAAGACATCGAAATCACTACGCAACCATTGGTGATCGCCCAGTCAATTCCGGCCAGAATCCCGCCATCTGCGCCGCTACCACGATTGCTGAGCACTTTACCCGCAAAGATTTCAGCCTCGTACGCTACCCCATACCGGGGCAGTTTTTTCGGCTTCAAGGATCCGCACGCGGTTCCGATACAGTGCGTGCCGTGTCCGTGTCCATCCTGTACGGCTTCGCCGGGAATGAACGATTGAGACGTAATCTTGCGACCCGCGAAATCCGGATGTCCCAAATCCAATCCAGTGTCGAGCACGGCGACTTTGATTCCCTTGCCCGTGAATTGCGAAAGATTGACATTCGTCAATTGCAATCCCCAAGTCAGTTTCGATTCGCTGATTCCCGCAGCAGGAACTTCTTCTTTGGCCTGTCCCAGCACCTGGTCTGTCAAATGATTGACCGCGTCCCGATACCCGCGCAGATATTCCGCAGTCGCATCGGCAATGGCAAACACCACGCGTTCGGGTTCCATTGCCAAAATCGGATTGTCCGTGCTGATGGCGAAACTCAGAGCTTCGGTTTGCTCTGGCGGAGCATCCACCACGGCCACGTTCAACGATTCAAAGAGCATTGCCTGTGCGCCGCCGAGCGTTTCCATATTCACGGCATTCTTTTTGAAATCGGAAGAACTGGCGACTTTCATGCCGGCCACCTGCTTCAGCGCTTCGACATTGCTTTTGGTCGAACCTTCACGCATCAACACCAGATATCGCCCGGTGGTTTGCGCCGCTGTTTCCTGTTTTTGCGGTTTAGTTGGCTCAGCCGCCGTGCGTGACGCGCTGCTTTTCTTTTTTGATTTGTCTTTGGCCATACCGAATCTCCTTTTTGAATTTAGTCGCTGAGAAAATTGATTTTGCCACAGGCGGGGAGTCGCCGGTGAATGAACAGAAGGTTAAGTGGGATTGACTGGAAAACCAATGCGGAGGCGCCGCACTGGCCACGACTTGCGATGCGGAGAGGTTTACAGGTTCAAATAGCGACAGGGACGCATTTGATTGCGTCCCTGCTTATCAAAATCAGCCAATGCAAAACGCTTGGGAATCAAGCTCAGGCAGCAGCGGCTTCTTCGTTTTTGACCACAACTTTGACGTTGGTCGTGACTTCACGATGCAATTTGACTGGCACATCGTATTCGCCCGGTTCTTTGATCGGGTCTTTGAGCTGGATTTTGCGACGGTCAACTTCGAAACCTTTTGCGGCAAAGGCTTCGGCAATATCCATCGAAGTGACCGACCCATACAGCAACCCATGCTCGCCGACCTTGCGGGCAAATTCGAGCGTGAGTTCCTTAACCAGTTCGGCCTGTTGCGTGGCAGCATCGCGTTCAGTCGCTTCTTTTTTCAACAACGCGCGGCGCTGCAATTCAATTTGTTTGACATTTCCCGGCGTGGCCTGGATGGCCAATCCGCGCGGCAGCAGATAATTGCGCCCGTATCCCGGACGAACCTTAACCACATCTCCGCGCACACCGAGATGTTCCACATCTTCCTTGAGCAAAAGTTCCATCAATGGCATAGCGTCAACTCCTCTTCGGCTGTCAGTCGTCGGTGATCGGTTGTCGGTTACAACTCAGGTTCTAGCCGGCCCTCCGAACACCAATCTCCAACCACCAGGCAATTAATATTTCGTGTAAGGCAGCAGCGCGAGATTACGCGCGCGTTTGATCGCCTCAGTCAATTTGCGTTGTTGCCAGGCGCTGACGCCCGTCAGGCGGCGCGGCAGAATTTTGCCATTTTCGGCAATGAAAGACTGCAACAACTTGGTGTCTTTATAGTCAATGTAATCCACGCGCTCCGCGGTCAAACGCGAGACGCGACGGCGACGCGACGGGCGCGAGCTTCGCCCCGTTCGACCATTTCTCTCTCTCTCTCTATCGTCGTTTTCCAATTCAGCCATAACAATTCTCCAAATCGTAAGCGGCGCGTATTTCTTGCGCCGGGATTTCAGGGAGCAGGCTTGCGGTGAATCCCTGTGCCGTCCCCATTGCTGGTTTATGAATCCAGATCGTCGTCTTCGTCGAACCCATTACCTTCGTCGTCAACTTCGACCGCACCGGAAACAGGCACGGGTTTCCGTTTCGCTTTCATTTTGGCAGCGCGTTTGAGGTCTTCGTCGGTGCGAATGGACATGTACCGAATGATGGAATCGTTGACGCGCAACCGGCGTTCCACCTCGGCAATTTCGTTCCCATTGCCTTCGATGTGAACCAGCGTGTAGATGCCTTCGTCAAACTTATCAATTCGATAGGCGAGTTTGCGGCGTCCCCAAGGTTCGACCTTGACGATCTTGCCACCGCGATCTGTAACGGCGTTTTCGATTTGGGAAGTGAGTTTGCTTATATCTTCGTCCGTGGTGTTTGGCGAAGATATGAACATGAGTTCGTATGTTCTCAAGTTAATCCTCCTTGTGGATGTGATAGCCTGCCAGCTCGCAGCCGACAAGCAAGGAGAGGCAAAAATCTGAACAATAAATATGAATGGTGAATTTCTCTTTCAGCAATTCATCATTCAGCCATCATCATTCAGCCTTTGCCTGTTAGTTGTATTTCGACATCGCTTCCGCGATGCCTTTTGTCAAAATAACTTCGATGGCGTCTGCCGCCAGCTCTACCATTTTGGAGAGCGCATCTCGATCTTTTTTCGGAAACTCCGCCAAGACGAATTCGGCGGCATCTCCGATGGGATGATCCGGCGCAATGCCTAATCGCAGCCGCGGAAACTCCTGCGATCCGAGCTTGGCGATCACGGATTTCAATCCGTTCTGACCTCCCGCACTGCCTTTGGGACGAATCCGCAAGACGCCGAACGGCAAAGCCAGATCGTCACTGATCAACAGAATCCTGGAAAGATCGGTAACTTCGTATTTCTGCTTCAACGCAGCAACCGCAGAACCACTCAAATTCATGAAAGTCTGCGGTTTGGCGATCAGAGCTTGCTGGCCAGCAACGGTAACTTTCGCCGTCAATGCCTGGCATTCGGGCGTGCGGACGATGCGCCCGTCTCTGCGCGCCAGTTCGTCAATGACCAGGAATCCACAATTGTGGCGCGTCAATTCGTATTTCGCGCCCGGATTGCCTAAGCCAACGATCAACCACATACAGTCGCAAAGCGCCGTGCGTTACCGGCATTCGCCAATTACTTCTTCTCTTCTTCGCCTTTGCCCTTCTTGATGACTTCAGGCTCGGCAGCAACAGCGCCTTCCGCAGACTCTTCCGCCCTCGGAGAAACAACGGTCACCAAAACGGTTTCCGGATCATCCAGCAATTCAATCTTATCGCCCAGCTTCAGATCCTTCACACTCAGGTGATCGCCAAGTCCCAGACTGGTCACGTCCACTTCAATGACAGACGGAATTTCCATCGGCAGGCAGCGAATTTCGAGCGTGTGCGTGGGAACGTCCAGAATGCCACCGAAATTTTTGACGCCATCGGCTTCGCCAACAATCTTGACCGGTACATCAAACTTGGCTTTTTCGGTTAAGGAAATCCGCATCAGGTCGGCGTGAACCAGAAACCCTTTGATCGGATCAATCTGCACGTCGGCGATTTTGACCGGAGTCGCAGTCCCCTCAACGTCCAGCGTGAAAATAACATTGCGTCCGTGATGACGAATCAGCGCTGCAAAGTCGCGTTTGGTCACTGTTGCGCTGGTGGCTTCCAAGCCTCCTCCATACACGGTGACAGGAACCAAATTGTCAGCGCGCAACCGGCGAGAAGCGTTTTTGCCACGCTCCGTGCGATTTTTTGCACTCAAGGAAATACTGTTTTCGATGCTCATAACTCTCCTTCAGATGAGTTCAACTCTCAAAAAAGCTAGATAAACAACCGGCTGACCGAACTTTCCTCGTGAATGGACTTGATCGCTTCGGCCAGCAGCGGCGCAATACTCAGGTATTCAAATCTGGATGGCGCACATTCTTCTTTCGGCGGCATCGAATTGGTCGTAATCACCCGTTCCAGTGGCGAATTACAAATGCGCTCAATGGCATTGCCGGAAAGAACTGCATGAACACAACTTGTCAAAATCTTCTGCGCGCCTTTTTTATGCAGGGCTTCGGCGACTTTCGTCAGCGTCCCGGCGGTGTCCACCATATCGTCAACGATCAAGGCATTACGTCCTTCGACGTTGCCGACGACGTGCATGACTTCCGCTTCGGAATGCCCCGGCTGCGACTTGTCTCGCCGCTTGTCCACAATCGCAAAATCAGCATTCAGCCGTTTCGCATAGGCGCGAGCGCGTTCGGCTCCTCCCGGATCGGGAGCGACAACCACCAAATCTTCAATCGGGTTGTTGTCGAAATAATCAATCATCACCGGAGCCGCAAACAAATGATCCACCGGGATGTCAAAAAAACCCTGAATCTGCGGCGCATGCAGATCCACCGCCAAGACTCGATTGGCTCCGGCAGTAGTGATCAGATTGGCCACCAGCCGCGCCGAAATCGGAATGCGCGGACGGTCTTTTTTATCGCCGCGCGCGTAACCGTAATAAGGAATCACTGCCGTAATCCGGTCAGCCGATGAACGCCGAAAGGCGTCAATCATGATCAGCAATTCCATCAGGTGCGAATCAACCGGCGGACAGGTGGATTGCACAATGAACACGTCTCCGCCGCGTACATTTTCCAGAATCTGGAAATTGAATTCCCCGTCAGGAAAGCGTGTTGTGTTGGCGCGGCCCAGTTCGATCCCCAAGTACTGACAAATTTCTTCAGCCAGTAAGCGGTGGGCGTTGCCCGAAAAGATTTGAAGGCTTTTCACGGCTCTCTATAAATAACGATGAGTGCTGGACATTGACAGAGTGATTGATTTGGTTCGTCACTCTTTAACTCAATCCCCAGCACTCATCATTGGCATTGTGGCTGGGGAGGTAGGACTCGAACCTACGAATGGCGGCTCCAAAGGCCGCTGCCTTACCACTTGGCGACTCCCCAGCAAACTCGTTATTGCGATCCTGAAACTTGCGAATTGAGTCACGCAAGAAATCCTTGCGAGAAACTCCCACGATGTCTGCATCGGATTTTTCCGCCAGCGAACAGCGAGCTTTCCCATGTAGCTCAAGCCTGAATCTTCGCCAACGCTTGTTTGTAAATTGCTTGATACTCATCACGACCCAGCGTGCGCACCGGAGCGCACCACCAGCCGTTCTGACTCAATTCGCGTTGCGCGCCGTTGCGCGCCTCGTCGCTGTCAAAGATCGCAAAAATTGTCGAGCCGCTCCCCGACATCAAAACCCCTTTTGCGCCTGCTCGCAGCAATTGCTGTTTGATTTCGCCGAGCAGTCCGTAACGAGCAAGAACTGGAATTTCCAGATCATTTTTCAGCCTGATTTGCTCGTCTTTGGGTGTTAGGGCCGCATAGGCGACCTCGAAAGAAGTCGGCATCTTATGGATGGCACTTGGGTTTGTCAACTCAGGTGGCAAAGCGCCGTAAACTTCTCGCGTTGGAACCAGAATTCCAGCATTTACGAGCAGCAAAAAATCCGCCCGGATGTCGGCCAACGGATAAATTTCATCTCCGCGCCCAACGCCCAAACAGGTTCCGCCGACAAAGAAAAACGGCACATCTGCGCCGAGTTTTGCGCCCAATTCAAACAAAGCGCGCGGCGATAGGCTGACTTGCCACAGTTTCTGCAATGCCAGGAATGTCACCGCAGCATTTCCGCTGCCACCGCCCAACCCGGCTGCCGTCGGAATGTGTTTGCAGATCGTCACGCGAATTCCTTTGTTGACGCCTGTGAAGTCCGCCAGCAGCTTCGCCGCTCGATACACCAGATTGGTTTCGTCGCACGGCACGTCCGGGTGATCGCAAACAATTTCAATTCCCTGCTCCAAGGGCTCAAAGACCAATTCATCGGCAACGCTGACCGTTTGCAACAACGTCCGCAATTCGTGATAGCCGTCCGGGCGTTTACCCAGAATTTCCAAAGTCCAATTGATTTTTGCGTAGGAAGGAAGAGCCAGCTTCATGTTCAAGTAAATGCTTATCGTCCGCCTTTCAGTTTCACCTTGATACGCGCGATCCCGTCGGCTTCCAGCGAAAGCTCCAGGGCTTTTTCCCAGTTCCGCCGCGCTTCGGCAACACGACCAAGTTTTTGCAGCACGTCGCCCAGATGTTCGCGAATGGTGGCGCTGCGGCGTGAATAAGTCAGGGCTTTTTCCAAAATCTCGCGCGCCTTTTCGGCATTGCCGAGTTTGAACTGCGCCCAGCCCAGACTGTCAAGAAAACTTCCGTTGGTGGGTTCGATGGCAACGGCTTGTTCGATCAGCTTCTGGGCTTCGGCGTAACGGTTGGAACGCTCTAGCAGAAAGTAACCTAGATTGTTCATCGCCGTTGCGTTGTCCGGGTGCTGTTTCAGCAACTCGCGCAAGCCCGTTTCGGCGGATTCAAACTGCCCGGCTTTTTCCAAAATCGAACTCAACTGGATGGCGCCTTCCGGATCTTCGGGGTTCAGCGCGATGGATTTGCGTGTGGCGTCTTCCGCTTCTTTCAACTTGCCGTGTTGCAAATACACACCGCCAAGCAATAGATAAATTCCCGCATCTTCAGGGTCGTCATCGGCGTGCCCTTTCATCATGTTGCGCAGCAGATCGGTGCTTTCCGTCACGCGATTCAAATCGCTGAGAATCAGAGCTTCGGTGAATTGCAACGAACGATCATCGGGATAACGCCGAGCAGCCGCGCGCGTCAATTCCAGCGCTTCACGATTTTTTCCATCGTCGCGCAGCCCTTCGATGGTGATCAATTCGACAATCGGATTGTGTTCGTCAACCAACCGACGCGTGCGCATCAGCAAGGTCTGAAGCCTGGATTGGCTGCCAAGTTGCCGAAAGACTTTGGCCAGCCGGTGAACGACTTCGTTGAACAAAGGCGTATTGGCCGGCGTCAACACTCCTTTGCCGGTGTAATGCTCAAAAGCGGATTCGTATTGCGCAATCGCGTCGTCGTTGCGCCCCAATTCTTCGTAGGTCTGCGCCAATTCGAGCATCAGATCGGTTCTGGGTTCGGATTCAACTTTGGTCAGGGCGGTTTTTAACGTTTCGACCGCCGGAGCGCGCTGTCCGGCTCTACGCTGAGCAATAGCCAGCAACCCGTAAGCGCTCAAATTGGACGGATCAAGTCGCGCGTATTCCCGCATGCGCTCGATGGCTTCGGTGTATCGTCCCGCGCGAATCAGCGCCGATCCATAACCCAGCAACAACCCCGAACTGTTTGCTGACTTGAACAATTGGCTGAGAATCCGCACTTCGTCGTCGCTGGTTCCGGCAACGCGCAAAATGCCAACCAGATTTCGACTGTAATCGTTATCTTCCGGATTCATCTCATAAGCGCGCCGGGCTGCGTTGATGGCTTCTCGGTTTTTGTTCTGGCTCAGGTAAAGTTGCGAAAGCTGGTAATACGCGCGATCCGGCGATAGTTCGGCGCTCATCAACGACTGAAAGAAAAATTGATCCGTGGGCACAGGCGCGCCCGCCCATTTTTCCAGAGCGTAGGTCTGTTTTTCGGGCTGGTTGCGCAACGAATACAACTCCGCCAGGAACGCCCAGGCTTCGGCATTTTTCGGATCGAGTTCAGCGACTTTTTCATACGCCGCGACAGCTCGTTCCAGCGACATGGCGCGCGGATTGGTTTCGCCCTTGACGGCAAAAACTCTCAACCGCGCCAGCAGTAAATGGCCGCTGACGCCTGCCGGATCGAGCCGGATGGCTTCCTGCGCTTCGCGTTCAGCTTGCAGATTCTGCGACAAATAAAAGAAATACAGTTCGCCGAGATCAACGTGAGGTTCGGCAGCGGTTGGGTCCAACTGAATGGTGGCCTGCAAGGCGCGAATGGATTCTTCCAGCAATTGGCGACTGCGTGTCCGTTGAGCTTCGCCTTTCAAACGTTGCGCTTCGAAATATTTGAAATGCGCTTCCTGCCGGCGCTTCGACGCCGAAGCAGCATCCACTTGCGGAAACGACGCCGGTTGAGCCAGGACTGCCAGTCCCCAGCCAAGCACAATCACCAAACTTAATTTCGACAACATCAACCCGGCAATCTTGTTACTCAAAACATCTCCTCAACCTGTCAACGTGAAAAAGGATTTGACGAGCTTATCGGACAATCTGCGCCGCAGCGCTGCTTTGCAGGTTCACACTGTGAGCGACGGCCCTCTCCCATTCCCGGCGGCGCGGGAAGTTGTACGCAAACAAAAACAGGCTGACGATGCTCAGTCGCCAACTGTATTGATAATCCCCTGTCAGCAGATACAGCATCAATCCGCCAATCGCAGCAATTTCCGCCAGCGCACAAATCACTATGGTTACCATGAACAAATGCTGCAAA
Source organism: Acidobacteriota bacterium (assembly GCA_016789645.1). Lineage (GTDB taxonomy): Bacteria > Acidobacteriota > Blastocatellia > RBC074 > RBC074 > RBC074. The sequence goes on from JAEUQP010001170.1 coordinate 14,796, forward strand.
ACCGCGTGCACACCGCGTTGTATCGCCGAGCGAATCATCATATTGGACAGCAACAACCGTCTCAGAATGACAACCACCAAGCCCAACACAATCGCTGCTGAGTAGATCGGCTGCTGCCAGCGTTCGCTGCCGGGCATGATTTCCTTCGGCGTGAGGATCCTGGCCATCAGCATATAAACCAATACCGTGATGCCAAACGCCATCACGATGATCACTGCAGTCCTGTATCGTTGCGCAACCGCTTTTTGATTTTCGACGGAGAGATATTCCATAGAACGTAATTTCCAGTTTCCGATCTTCAGATTCCAGTTCAGTTTCCTGCGACGCATGTCTCCAATCAAACCTGGAAACCGGAAACTGGCGACTGGCAACTTATTCGGTAGATGTTTTCAAGATTCCGTTTTCGACCACCAGATCGTCTTTGGTGTGCCGTTTGCCATCCGGGCCAGCGGAACTCAGGCGATAGTTCGATGAAGAACCTTTGTATTCGAACTCTTTTCCCCACAGATCAAATCGCGGAGCCGCCGACAAATATCGCGGCGAAAGAAAATCAAGCAGGTGCGCCATTTCATCCGTGTCCGCAAACTGACCCCGTTCTTTTTGATACGCCGTCAATCCTTCGGCCAATTGCATGAGCAACGTTGTGGTTCGCCGAGCCTTTTCGCGCTTGATGGCTTCTTCGATCAACTCGAACGATTCCCATTGCCGGTCGCCCAATCGGACTTCGGCAATTTTCCAGCCGTCTTTTTCCTTTTTGACGCGAAACGCGGTGTCAATCTGGGCTTCGACGATTGTGCCGCCACTGCCGATCCCGGCTTCGACTTTTTTGATCTGCACCTG
>JAEUQP010000042.1 GCA_016789645.1 Acidobacteriota bacterium
CAAGTCAAACGCGAGCGAAAGATATTCTTCGTGCTGGCGTGGCTGAACGCTTTCATCGGCGGCCAACACGACAAAGCTGCGCTTGGCGAAGTCCGCGGATTTTTGCGAACGAACAAGCTGGATCGGGATTTGGAATTGAAAGTGATCGAAGTAATGGATGAACTGGAACGCACGGTGAAGATTCGCGCGAAGTTTGGGAGCGCTAGTCTCAAATAAACAGATTGCCTATTCGCGCATTCGCCCGGTAAACTTTGGCTGTTCGTGGAGGAAAGACAATGACAATTACAATTGATTTGCCAAACGATGTGCAGCAACGCTTGGAGCAGCAGGCGCGCTTGCGCGGAACGACTTTGTCGGAAGCCATTGCCCAGTTGCTGGATGAATTTCAGGCCAGCCGCACTCACGAATTTTGGGAAAAACTTGAAGCCGAAGGGCGAGTGGCGAAACGCAAACCAGCCCCGCCAGACGATAAGCCATTTCAGCCAATTCAAGTTCAAGGCAAACCGCTTTCCGAAGTCATTGTTGAGGAACGTCGCTGATGGCGTATTATTTTTTTGATAGCAGCGCCTTGGTCAAATATTATGTTAGTGAGGTCGGCACGCAGTGGGTTCATGGCCTCGTTGACGCTCAACCTTCCAATGAGATTATCATCGCTCACGTAACCGGAGCAGAGATCGTCGCAGCGATTTCCAGGCGAGTCGGAATGAATTTAACGACTGCGGCAGATGCAGCCAATGCCATTACCTCTTTCAATACGCATTTCCAAACCAAATACCGTGTCGTCATTGCTTTGCTAGAAACCGTCGAACGTGCGATGAGATTGGCTGAGAAACACGGGTTGCGCGGTTATGACGCCATACAACTTGCTGCTGCGTTAACAGTTGAGGAGGAGTTGACAACAGCCGGTTTAGGGCCGCTTGAAATGATTTCCGCAGATCATGAACTGAATATAGCAACTCAAGCTGAGGGATTGCTGACAGATGATCCCAATCAACATCCATGAAACACAGCGAATTTCACGACCTTCGCAAGGCCGCTAACTCCTGCCGAGCCTGATTGGCTTCATTGAAATCTGCACCGCCAAGTTGCAGCGCGCGTTCGTACGAAGTGCGCGCTTGTTGCGTGTTGCCGTTGTCGCGTAACGCGCGTGCCAGGTGCAGGTGGTACGCCGGACTGGTTGGACGGCGATCAATGGCTTTGCGGAATTGTTCGATGGCGACGTCGAACTGACGTTTTTTGTAATACGCGTACCCCAGCGTGTCGAAAAAGCTGGCTTCGGGCGCAATGGTGATGGCGCTGCGCGCATGGTCGGTGGCTTTGTCCAGATTGCCTTTGCCTTTGTCAGCATAAATCCACGCCAGATTGTTCAGCCCGATGGCCGCTCCGATGGAACGTTTGTCGTAACTCAGCATCTGTTCGTAATTCGACACCGCCGCATCGAAATTCCCACGGCTTTCTTCCAGCATTCCGATCATCAAATGCGCCTGGGCGATTTGCTGCGTGTTAGTGGGTCGCCGCTGGATCAATTGATTCAATTCGGTGACGGCTTTTTCGGTTTGCTGCTGCGAACTTTGGTAAAAATCGCTGAGGATGAAATACGCGTTCAGGTAATTCGGATCGGTCTGCAAAATTTCGCGCAAGGTCGTTTCGGCAGCCGCGCCATCGCCCTGCGCAATCAACACACGCGCTTTCAGTTCCTGCAACTGCAATCGCGCCGGTTGTTCGTTGATGAGTTGCGTCAGCCGATCGTGCGCCGCGCGATAATTTTTCTGTTGCAGATAGACGTTTATCACTGTGGTGGCGGCGGCCAGACTGCTCGGAGCCAGATCAACGGCGCGTTCAGCGGCGCGGCTGGCCGCCGCCAAATCTCCGCGCAGCATGTTCACCACCGCCAAATTGATGTGTGGTTCGGGGCTGCGCCGATCAATCACGGCGGCGCGTTCCAGATCGCTTTGCGCTTCTGCCAGTTTGCGAAGCTGAATCCGCGCGACGGCGCGCGACACATACGCTTTGCTTTCCCAATCGGGCAACGAACCTTCGGGAATGCGCGCGGCTTTCAGCGCCGTCTGGTTTGACCTCAACTCGGCAATGCTTTCGATGATTTGCGTTGAAGTCTTTTCGGCGTCAGCGGCTTTGGTTTCGGCCAGATTGATTCTGACCTGCATCAGCAATCCCATCGGATTGCGCGGATAAAAACTCAGCAACCGATTGACGAACAACCGTGCTTGCGTGGCGTCGTTGTTTTGCAGATGCGCGTCAGCGGCGTAATACAACGCGGCGGGCAAGGTCGGTTCCAGCCGCAGCACCTGATCCAGATCGCCAATGGCTTCGCGATGCTGGCCCGACAGCGAACGCAATCGTCCACGCATCAACAGCGCATCGGTGTCCTGCGGATTTTGCTTCAAGGCAACTTCGACGTGTTTGGTCGCGCCGGTCACGTCGCCCAATTCCAACAACAATTCCGCCAACCGCGAATAGCCACGCAGGTATTTCGGATCGTCTTTCAGCAGTTGCTGGTATTCGGTGACGGCTTGGTACACGCGCCCCGTGCGCGCGTGTAAATCAATGATCTGCGCTCGTCCGGCGGTTTTGTCCGGATCGAGTTCCACCAACCGCGTCAGAAATTGTTCGGCTTTCTCAAATTGCTGCTGCGCTTCGTAATACCGCCGCAAAGCCACCAACACCAGTTTGTCCGTCGGCTCGGCTTGATGCGCGGCCAGCAATTGCTGCTCGGCTTCGGCTTCGCGTTTGTTGGCGAACAGAAAATCCCCAAACGCCAATCGCGCCGTAACCGATTTCGGATTACGTTCGATCAATTGGCGAAAGACGCTTTCGGCCTTTGCATGGAACGCGGCAGCTTGGGCGGAATCGGCTTTGGCGCGACGTTCATAATAGCGCGCCAGATGCAGATGCGTTTCGATGCGATTAGCATCCAGCGAAATCGCTTTTTGAAATTCGGCATCGGCTTCCGCCCAGCGTTTTTGAGCAGCGCGCACGTCGGCGATCAAGACACGGTTTTCGACGTGATCGGGATTTTTCTGGGCGACTTCGCCCGACAATCGCTCGGCTTCTTTCGTGCCCTCTTCGGTTTCGTATTCGACCAGCAAACTGCCGACGCGAACGCGCGCA
>JAEUQP010000067.1 GCA_016789645.1 Acidobacteriota bacterium
AAACCAGCCGATACTGTCGAAGCCGAATTCCAGTTCAGTCCGATTGCCCATAGCGCCAGCATCAGCGGCACCAATTTCAAAACCCCTTTTGCCGAAGAAATTTTATTCGCCATTTCAGTTACACCTCGTTTTGGGAGCGCAGGCGTCTCGCCTGCGTTTCAGGAAATGAGCAAGATGAAGCGCAGGCGAGACGCCTGCGCTCACAGCTTTAGCGCAGATACTGTTTTTCGACAGCCATGATTTTTGCGACGCGCTTGCCGTGGCGCGTTTCACCTTCGGGAGTCGCCAGCCAGGTTTTGACGACTTCGGAGATTTGCTCGGCTGAGAGCATTTTTCCGCCGAGAGTCAGCACATTGGCGTAATTGTGTTCGCGGCTGTTGCGCGCCGTGGCTGCGTCGTAACACATCGCCGCGCGAACCCCCGGAACCTTGTTTGCGGTCATGCATGATCCAATGCCCGCGCCATCAACGATGATGCCCAGATCGCAAACGCCATCGGCGACGGCGCGAGCCACCGCATGCGCAAAATCCGGATAATCCACCGCGTCTTCAGAAGTCGTGCCGAAATCACGGTGTTTGTAGCCGAGTTCATCCAACAAACTTTTCAATCGCTCTTTGGTTGGATATCCGCCGTGATCTGCGCCGAGAGCAATTACGCGCTGGTTGCCCGAAACCTGCCGTCGCGTTCGGTACCGAAGCTCAAGGCCTCGTTGCTGAATCACGTCTTTCGCCGCCGGAGTGAGGATCGCTCCTTCCCGAACGAGCAACTTTGCGCCCATCGGCAATCCGCTGACATCGGCTTCCGTTATCACCTCTTTGGACGATTCATCAACCAGGTCAGTCTGTTCGGCAGCGTTGGTTGCGCCTTGCGAACCGCCGATTTGTCCGATCAACGCTTCGCGCACAAGCTGGCGAACGGTGTCTCGTGAATGCTCTGCGCTCATCAATCAGCCTCCGATTTATTCCACTTCCGAATTCGCGGCTTCGCTCTGTTGCAACCACCATTGATGCCCGGCCAACAACAATGCCAACCAGGCGCTGCTGAACAACCAACCGCCGAAAATATCCGTTGCCCAATGCGCGCCAACATACACACGCCCGATGCCGCTCAGCACCAGCAAGGTTACGGATAATGCCGTCACGATTCGCGCAATCATCCCGCCTGATGTTCCAACCAGCCGCGATAGATAAATCGTCGTTCCGTATACAGCCATCGCGTTTAATGCCGCTCCGCTGGGAAAACTAAGCCCCTTGGCCGCCTGGATAATCGTCACGAGTTCTTCCGTCGGTCGCGGACGATTGAAGAGCGGTTTCAGTTGAGTTTCGCCGAACAATGCAATGGGCAAACAAGCCACGATCAGCAAGGCCGCCCAATCCCATTTGCGCAGTCCTAAGGCCAGCGCCACCGCCAGATAAGGCGAATACCGAAGCATCTCGCCCACCACCACCCAGAATTGCCGAATGGCCTCGCCGGGTGGCAACACCGACTGGATTGCGCGACTGAATTCCAGATCGCCCGGCAGAGGCCCCGCGCCTTTGGCTTGCAGTCCCAGCAAAACTGCGACCAGCAAAAACAACGCGGCGGCGACCAGAAACACGAGGTATGGTTTCAAGCTCGCTCCTCTCGAACAAAGCTAATCAGTAACTGCTCAGGAGTAATGAAAAAGAGATGACGGAACAGGCGGAAATAATGGAATGGACGGAAATTTTTCCGATCTCTTTTCCGTTTGTTCAGTTATTTCCGTTTGTTCCGTCATTTTTCCAGACTTTCATTGGAGGCTTATTCGATGGCCTGAACAGATACGTCAATCATTCAAAAACGATTTGATGCCGCGAACCGCCTGGGCAATGCGCTGTTCGTTTTCCACCAGCGCAAAGCGAACGTAACCTTCGCCACTTTCGCCAAAGCCATTGCCCGGTGAAACCGCCACTCCGGCGCGCGTGATGAGCTGTTTGGCAAATTCCAGCGAACCGAGTTTGGCGAAATGTTGCGGGATTTTCGCCCAGACGAACATTGTCCCTTTGGGCGATGGCACATTCCATCCGGCAGAATTCAAGCCCTTGATCAGCACGTCGCGGCGTTTGCGGTAGACTTCGGCAATTTGCGGCACGTATTCGTCGCAATCGCGCAGCGCAATGATGCCGGCGATTTGAATCGGCTGGAACATTCCATAATCCAGATAACTTTTCAGGCGCGTCAACGCGTACACCGCCTGTTTGTTGCCAACGCAAAACCCCATGCGCCACCCCGCCATCGAATAGCTTTTCGACATCGAGAACATTTCCACTGCGACATCCTTCGCGCCTTTGACCTGCAAAATGCTTGGCGGTTTGTGCCCGTCGAATCCTAGGTCGGCATACGCCAGATCGTGAATCACCAGATAGCCGCGTTCGCGGGCAATGGCAACGACCTCTTCAAAAAATGGCAGTTCGACAACCGCCGTTGTCGGATTGTGCGGAAACGACAACACCAACAACTTCGGCTGTTCGGAGCGCGGGTATTCCAACCGGCGCAACGCTTCGAGCGTTTCTTCCGGGCCGTCATTGATCGGCAATTTGATTAACTGACAACCGGCAATGGTCGCCGCAAAGGAATGAATCGGGTAGCTGGGATCGGGTACGATGACCTTATCGCCCGGTTCGACCAGCGCCAGCACCAGATGCGAAAAGCCTTCTTTCGCGCCGATGGTGGCGATGGCTTCGGTTTCGGGATCAATCTCCACGTTGTAACGCCGCGCGTACCAACGAGAAATTTCCAGCCGCAGATTCGGCAATCCTCTGGAAGTCGAATACCGATGATTGCGCGGATTGCGAGTGGCTTCGACCATCTTTTCGACAATCGGTTCCGGCGTCGGCAAATCAGGATTGCCCATGCCCAGATCAATGATGTCTTCGCCGCGATGGCGAGCTTCCATCTTCAGTTGGTTGGTAACGGCAAACACATACGGCGGGAGTTTTTCAATGAGTGGAAATTTGTAGTCCATACATCCTGTCAAGTTTTTGAAATTAGAGTCGAGTTTCTGAAATTGACACCTGGAAAGTCGGTCAATATATTGCGGCTTCCCAAAACGCAATTCATTCATTTTCTTCGTGGAGCGAGCCAGCAGCTTGTTCCGCCACAATCCAAAGGAGATCGGCTCAATGTCTGCCACTGCCTCGGAATTTAACAATCCGAACCTGGAAGTTCTCATCCCCACCGACCAACTGCAAAAACGAATCCGCGAAATGGGCGAACAAATCGCTCGTGATTATACTGGCCATCGCCCGGAACTGATCTGCGTGTTGAAAGGCGCCATGATCTTTCTCAGCGATTTGGCTCGTGCAATTGATTTGAACCTGACGATTGATTACATCGCCGTGTCCAGTTATGGCAAAGAAAAAACTTCTTCCGGCGAAGTCAAAATCGTCAAAGACCTGGACGAACCGCTGCAAGGACGGGACATCATTCTGGTCGAAGACATTTTGGATACCGGATTGACGCTCAGCTATCTGGTCAACAGCTTCAAGGCGCGCGGGGCGACTTCCATCAAGATCGCAACCTTACTCAACAAACCGGAGCGGCGCAAGGTAGAAGTCCATGCCGATTACATAGGCTTCGACATCCCGGACAAATTCGTCGTCGGATACGGACTGGATTACGCCGAACGCTATCGCAACCTGCCCTACATCGGTGTGGTTAAAGGCTAATCCGCTCAGAGTCCAAGCTTCAGCTTGTTTGGATGGACAAGCTGAAGCTTGGACTCTGAACGATCCTCCCTTCCCTGGAATTTTTCGCCCAGCCGCCGGGATATTGCCTTCAGAAACCTACTGAACGCACAAATGGGAGGAGTGTGTCTTGAAACATCAAACCGAAGAACCAAACCAGACGTTGAAATCACGTCCAACTGCTGAAGAACAGCGACTGGCCGAATCGCGCGCGCGCACCAAACATTGGAAACGCTGGGGACCGTACTTGAGCGAACGCGCCTGGGGAACTGTTCGCGAAGATTATTCGCCGCACGGTTCGGCGTGGGATTACTTTCCACACGACCACGCGCGCTCCAAAGCCTATCGCTGGGGTGAAGACGGACTTGGCGGCATCTGCGACCGCCAGCAAACCGTTTGTTTCGCGCTGGCACTGTGGAATGGCCGCGACCCAATCTTGAAGGAACGTTTGTTCGGTTTGACCGGCACACAAGGCAATCACGGCGAAGACGTAAAGGAGTATTACTTTTATCTGGATTCGACGCCGACGCATTCCTACCTGAAGTTTCTGTACAAATATCCGCAGGCCGAATTTCCGTACCAGCAACTGGTCGAGGAAAACCAGCGACGGGGCAAGCGCGATTTGGAATTCGAACTGCTCGACACAGGCGTGTTTGACGACAACCGTTATTTCGATGTGTTTGCCGAATATGCCAAAGCCGATGCCGAAGATATTTTGATTCAACTCACCGTAGTCAATCGCGGGCCGGAAACGGCTGAATTGCATTTGCTGCCGACAATCTGGTTTCGCAATACCTGGTCGTGGAATGGCGACAAGACAAAACCGGAATTGAAACAAATCGAATCCGTGAACGGTTCCAGCGTCATTCAATTGAATCACGGTTATTACCCGACGCCGCGAAAACTGTTTTGCGATGGTTCGCCGGAACTGCTTTTCACCGAAAATGAAACCAACAAACAGCTATTGTTCGGCACAGAAAACGATGCGCCGTTCGTCAAAGACGGCATCAACAATTTTATCATTCACGGCCAGATTGACGCGGTGAATCCGGCGAAAGTCGGCACGAAAGCCGCTGCGCTGTATCGGCTGACGCTCGCGCCCGGCGAATCGAAAACCTTCAAGCTGCGACTGACTGACAACACCACGTTGTCGAAACCATTCGACAAAGACTTTGACAAACTCTTCGCCGAACGCACATACGAAGCCGATGAGTTTTATGGTCGGCTCGCTCCGGCGGACGTTTCCGAAGACGCGCGCAAAGTTCAGCGGCAAGCCTTTGCCGGGATGCTGTGGAGCAAACAGTTTTATCATTACGATTTGAATCGCTGGTTGCACGGCGATCCCGAACAACCTGCGCCTCCTGATCAACGAAAAAACGGGCGCAATTCCGCCTGGCATCATTTGTACAACGCCGATGTGATTTCGATGCCGGACAAGTGGGAATATCCGTGGTACGCCGCCTGGGATTTGGCGTTTCACTGCATTCCGCTGGCATTGATAGATGCAGATTTTGCCAAGGAACAGCTCGTGCTGATGCTGCGCGAATGGTACATGCACCCGAACGGACAGATTCCGGCCTACGAATGGGCGTTGGGTGACGTGAATCCGCCGGTTCATGCCTGGGCTTGCTGGCGCGTGTACAAAGTAGACAAAAAGCGCACGGGCAAAGGCGACACACAATTTTTGGAACGTGTGTTTCACAAACTGCTGCTGAATTTCAATTGGTGGGTCAACCGCAAAGATGCTGAAGGCAAAAATATCTTCGAAGGCGGTTTTCTGGGCCTGGATAACATCGGCGTCTTTGATCGAAGCTCGGCGCTGCCCACGGGCGGCCACCTGCACCAATCCGATGCGACCAGTTGGATGGGCATGTACTGCCTGAACCTATTGACCATTGCCCTGGAACTGGCGCAGGCGAATTCTGCGTACGAAGACGTGGCCAGCAAATTCTTCGAGCATTTCGTCTACATCTGCCACGCCATGAATCATTCCGGGTGCAAGGATGTCGAACTGTGGGATGAAGACAGCGGCTTTTATTACGACGTCTTGCACTTGCCGAATGGCGATCATTTGCCCATGCGAATCCGTTCGATGGTTGGCTTGACGCCGCTGTTTGCGGTCGAAACGCTCAACTGCGAAGTGGTCAATAAATTGCCCGGGTTCAAAAAACGGATGATGTGGTTTGTGGAAAACCGTCCGGAATTTGGCCAGCACGTCGAAAGGCGAATCGGCGACGACGGCAAAGAACGATGGTTTTTATCGCTGGTCAATCGCAACCGTTTGCCGAAGGTGCTGCGATATATGTTGGACGAAGAAGAATTTCTAGGGCCGCACGGCATCCGCGCTGTGTCGCGGTATCACCTGGAAAATCCTTACGTGCTGCACGTCAACGGCACGGAACATCGCGTGGATTACGAACCGGCGGAATCTTCCACGGGGTTGTTTGGCGGGAATTCCAACTGGCGTGGACCAGTGTGGTTTCCAGTCAACTTTTTGCTGATCGAATCGTTGCAGAAATTCCATTTCTTTCTGGGCGACGAATTCACAGTGGAATTTCCCCACGGCTCAGGTCGCCACGAAAATCTGTGGCGGGTTGCCGGAGAAATTTCGCGGCGCTTGACGCACATCTTTTTACGGAATGGGGACGGCAAGCGACCTGTGTTTGGCGGTTCGCAACTGTTTCAGGACGACCCGCATTGGCAAGATCACGTGCTGTTTTATGAATACTTCCACGGAGACAACGGCGCAGGCATCGGAGCCAGCCATCAAACCGGCTGGACGGGGTTGGTGGCCAAGTTGATTCAACAGAGTGGAGTTTGACCTCTTCCCACAAAGACACACGAAACTTCGCGAAGATTGGCCTTGTTGACTTTTGCTTTCTTCGCGCCAACTTCGTGTGTTTTTGTGGGTGAGAAGCAATCTTTACCGAGCCGCTCGCAGTACTGAATTTTATTTACTATAATCTCCGCCGTTGATGTGGCGTTCGCGCACATCATTCCCAATCCAAAGTTCAATACAACATGAGGTCAAAGATGAAAGCAAAGTTTGCTCCCGTACTGCGGGGAATGTTTATTTGTGCGTTCGCACTGGGTTGCCTGTCGGTTTCGCTCATGGCGCAGGACAAGAAAGATCAAGGACCGGCGCTTTCCGGCGATGAACGTGCCGCACTTGAAAAATTGATCAAGGCTCAAGGCCTGGAAGCCAAAACCAAAGCCGCAGCGGAATACGCCAAAAAGTTTCCGAAAGGCGTAAAACGCGCCGATGTGGCCGGAACCATCGCCAACGAAATCTACAAGATTCAGGACAACAACCAGAAGATCAAAGCGGCGGAAGAGTTTTCGAAGATGTTCAACCAACCGGGCGAAGCCGATCTGGTGCGTCCTTCGTTGATCGAAGCGTATTTCGCCACCAACAAATATGATCAAGGACTGGATGAAAGTCTGAAGTATCTGGAAAAGAATCCCGACGACGTGACCATCCACGTGCAAGTCACCTGGGCGGGCGCGACGCAAACCCAGAAACAGGCCGCCAGCCCCAAACTGATGAAAGCCGCCGTTGAATCCGCCGCCAGAGGTGCGGAATTGATGGAAGCCGATAAAAAACCAAGCTGGATGGCGGACGACCGCTGGTCCGCGTATAAAAACTCCTGGCTGTGGCGATTGTATTACGCGCGAGCCGTCGTACTGAACGCCAACGGCCAAAAATCCGAAGCCAAGGAAAGCGCCGAAAAGGCTGTCGGGTTGGAGCAAAACGACGTGGGGTTGTTGCTGATGCTGGTCAATCTGGCGAACGAGGAATACCAAACCATCGCCCAAAAGTATCAAACCGAAAAGAAACCGGAGTTGATGGACAAGGCGCTGGAAAAAATGGACGAGGTCATTGATTGGCTGGCACGCGGCGTCGCTGCCTGCGAAGGAAACGCGCAGTTGAAGCAGACTCAGGATCAACTGATGGACAATCTGAAACAGTATTATTCGTTCCGCAACAACGGCAAAACCGACGGTCTGCAAGGACTGGTCGAAAAATACAAAAAGAAATAAAACCAATTCCGGAAGCGCACGTTTTCCAACCTGCGCTTCCGGAGTGCACAAGCCTGTTATGAGTCAACCCACCGAAACCGAACGCGCCAACGCCATCGCCAACCTGATCCGAGGGTTGGGAGTGTTGTGCCTTGTCGCCATGGCATTCCGAATCTTACCGTTCAAGTACGCCATCGTCGGCGCGCTCGCCTTTCTCATTTTGTCGTTTGTTGTTCGGAAAAAGCTTCTCTCTCAATCTCAAACCTGAGCGAATCGCCTCATTCCCCAGATTCCAGAAACTGTTTCACAGCCCGTTGATTGCTGCGCGAAACCGGCAGCTTCATTCCGTTCGACAATTCGACCAACACTTCGCCTTCGACGGATTTCCCTAAAGCCACAATCGCGGCAATCCGAACAATGCTGTTGCGGTGAATTTGGCGAAACTTGTCTGGATCGAGCCGTTCAACCAGACGGGTCAACGACAGGTCGCAAATCCCTTCTGAGTTTTCGTCGAAATAAACGCAGGTGTAATGATCGCGACTGACAAAACAGTGAATCGCCTGGTCGGTTATGACGCGCAACTTACTGCCATGCTTGACGGTCAGATGGCGAAGGTAGCCATTGCGTTCGGCCAATCGAAATTCCAACGCGCGTAATTTCTGTTCGTCGGCCACACGGCTGAGCGCGCGAGCAAGAGCCTGATGCAATCGTTCGGCGGTAAAGGGTTTGAGCAGATAATCGCAGGCGTGTTCTTCAAAAGCCCGAATGGCAAATTGATCGTAGGCGGTCTGGAAAATGACTTGAAATGGCCGCTGCTCGAATTGCTGCAACACTTCCAATCCATTCAAACCGGGCATTTCCACATCCAGAAAGACGATTTCCGGCTGAAAGGCTCGGATCAATTCCACGGCGCGAATGCCGCTTTCAGCTTCTTCGATCAAAACCTCTTGTCCGAACTGGCGCACATATCGGGCGACGCGCTGCCGCGCCAAAGCTTCGTCATCAACTATCAAAATCCGTTTGGGCAAAATCGTGTTTTCAGCAAGCGTGAAGGGTCATTTTTTGGCGTAAACAAAATGCGCCCACCAACCTTCGGTTTCCGTTCCGTCTTCTCGTTCTACTTCGACCATCCATTTCACTGCCCCATTTCCCAGAAAGGGCAATTCATACGTGGGCGTTCGGCCGGAAATGGATTTGTCTCGATATCGTTCCCATCGGTTGCCACCATCCGGCGAATACATGATTCGCAACTTGTAAGCAACCGCTCCGGGAATAGGCTTCCAGCTCAATTGAGTCGTGCCACGTGCCACGGTCTCATACGCTTTGGGCCAGATTGGCTCCGGCAATTCTATTTTCTTTGGGCCTAAGTCCGACTCTGAATTCTTAGATGCGACATCAGGCTTTTGAGCGAAGAACGTCAGGATCACGTCCTCTTCCGAAGTAACAAAGCTTCCGCCTCTGATTTCGGGAACGAATTCGAGGTTTTTGGCTGCAGCTTTGGCCAACTCATCCAACGTCGCTCCCGCGGATTCGGTCACTGTCACCTGACCGACTTTATTATCCGCTTTTAGCTCAACGCGAAGCTTGACCACGCCGCTGAGCGTTGAGTGGCGAAACCATAGCGGAGACAGGATTCGGGCTTTGATAGGGTGGTCCCCATTGGGCTTTGGCCCTGGAGTGCCGCCGACGCCCTTGGCATCTGGCTGCGCTCGATCCGGAACGGTAATCACAATCGGCTTTGCATCGAAGTAGATGGTCTGGACATTGCTCATTGGTTCATACCGTTCGCGCCGCCCCAAACAGTAATTGATGTATTCGTTGTCTATCTGCAGCAAAATCGCGCCAAACTCTTCTTCTCCTTTTACCCTGATCCAGATGCGCCTTCCACCTTCATTGGGGCATGAAAGAGCTTCGGAAGCTTTGGGATTGGTGACTCTATTTCTCCCCTGAGCCTGCGGCTGAATCTCAAGAATGGTAACAAAAACAATACACATGCCAAGGAACTTAACCAGTTTCATATTCAGTACCCTCTATGGTTGTTTCCGCTGAACCGTCACACAGTTCGGGAATGCCTGATTGGCGTTGATTGAGTTAATTGCGCTCGACCGCTGTGCGATGTCTGAGGGAACGGATCATAGCCGGGACAATAACAATGGTTCAAGCTGACGACTTACCGGGCAAGCCTTACTCCAATCGTTGGCCGGAAAAAGAAAAGCTGGCAATGGTTCGCCCGGAAGATTCGCGGCGAAGCGTAAAGTTATGCTTCTGG
>JAEUQP010000105.1 GCA_016789645.1 Acidobacteriota bacterium
CTGTTTCCATTTGTCTTCGCTGGGCGAAATGAACTGGTCAATCAACACCTGGGCGCCATTGGCAAAATCGCCGAATTGCGCTTCCCACATCGTCAACCCGTCGCGCGAAACAACCGAATAGCCGTATTCGTAACCGAGCACACCGGCTTCGGACAGCGAACTGTCGAAGACTTCAAACTTGACGCCGTTCTTTTGTAATGCTTCCAGCGGAGTCCACGAATCGCCGGTTTGAGTGTCGTACAAAATCGCGTGGCGCTGGCTGAATGTGCCGCGCCCGCAATCCTGCCCGGACAATCGCACTGACGTGCCTTCCAGAATCAACGAACCGAACGCCAAACCTTCGGCGAATCCCCAATCAATCGGCACTTCGCCCGTGCCCATTTTGGCGCGGCGAGACATCTGGCTGACCATTTTCGGATTGATCGTGAAGCCTTGCGGAACGACGCTCATCGTGCGCGAAACTTCGTCCAGCACTTCGCGCGCGACGCCGGTTTCCAACACCGTCGAACCGTCCATGTCCGGCTTCATTTCCGGCGGGGCGGTTATGGGTTTCTTGTTGGCAACGATTTCCTTGGCCGAAGCCAGCGCGGTTTCGTAACTGCGCCAGACGGTTTCGATCATCTGATCCGATTCTTCGCGCGTCAGCACGCCTTCGCGGATCAATTGCCGCGTGTACAGTTCGCGCACACCCGGATGCTCTTTGACTCGCTGGTACATCAGCGGCTGAGTGTAACTGGGTTCGTCGCCTTCGTTGTGGCCGTGGCGGCGAAACCCGATCAAATCAATCACCACGTCTTTGTTGAATTTCTGGCGAAAATCCAGCGCGATTTGCAACACGCGCCAGGCGGCTTCCACGTCGTCAGCGTTGACATGGAAAATCGGCAACTGCGTCATCTTGGCAATGTCGGTCGAATAAATCGAAGACCGGCTGGAAGTCGGCGAAGTCGTAAAGCCAATCTGGTTGTTGATGATGAAATGAATCGTTCCGCCCGTGCGATAGCCTTTCAAATCGGCCAGATTCAGCGTTTCAGTGACGATTCCCTGTCCGGCAAATGCGGCGTCGCCGTGAATCAACACCGGCCAGACGCGCGCTCGCGCTTCTTCGCGGGCGATCTGCATGGCGTCCTGTTTGGCGCGCGCCATGCCTTCGACCACAGGATCAACAAATTCCAGATGGCTGGGGTTCGGCGACAAGGTCAAGGTCAATTCTTTGCCATTGACTTCTCGTTTGCCGACGGCTCCTTGATGGTATTTGACGTCGCCTTCGTCGGCGGGAAAGTTCGGATGCACAGAACCTTCAAACGCCGTAAAGATGCGTTCGCTCATGTAATGGCCGATGATGTTGGCCAAGACAGTCAAACGGCCACGGTGAGCCATGCCCAAAACAATGTCATCGGCTCCGCGCTGGGCTGCGCCGGAAATCAACTGATCCAGCACGGGAATGATGGATTCGCCGCCTTCGACCGAAAATCGTTTTTGCCCCAGGTATTTGGTGTGCAGGAACTTTTCAAATTGTTCAGCGGCAATCAACCGATCCAGCAATTGTTTTTTGACTTCTGCCGGGATTGGTTCGGGATTGCGTTCGACGCGTTCACGAATCCACTGTTTCTGTTCTCTGCTGGTGATGTGGCGACTTTCGGTTCCGACTGATCCGCAATAAAACCGAATCAGCATCGCCCAGATTTCGCGCAACGTGGCGTACTCTTTGCCACCCAATCCGCCGGTGTAAAACTCACGATCCAAATCCCAGATCGAAAGCCCGTACGTTTCGATTTCCAGTTCGGGATGGGCGTACAGGTTGATCATGTTCAACGGATCAATATTGGCAATCAGGTGGCCACGAACGCGATACGCATTGATCCATTCAAAAATCGCCGCCTGCTTTTTGATCTCCTGCCGTTCGCGGTCAACACCCGACAGCATCGGATTCACGTCCACAGACCATCGCAACGGCTTATAGTTGATGCCCAGATCGGCAAAAATTTCGTCGTAAAAATCGTGTTTGCCCAGCATCAGTTCGTGAATGTACGCGAGGAACATTCCCGATTCGGCGCCCTGAATGATGCGATGATCGTAGGTGCTGGTGATGGTGAACACCTTGCTGATGCCGAGTTGCGACAACGCCGCGTCGGTCATGGCAGCGTATTCCGGCGGAAATTCGATGGCGCCAGTGGCGATGATGGCGCCTTGTCCGGCCATCAATCGCGGGCTGGATGATGAAGTGCCGATGGTTCCCGGATTGGTGATGGAAATCGTCGTGCCTTGAAAATCGCTGACCTGCAATTTGCCGTCGCGCGCGCGAATGACCACGTCCTGATACGCCTGAACGAATTGCCAGAACGTCATTTTGTTGGCGGCTTTGATATTCGGCACCAGCAAGCTGCGCGAACCGTCTTTTTTCTGCACATCCACGGCAACGCCCAGATTCACGTCGGCGCGTTTCAACCGATAAGCCGTGCCATCTTTTTCTTCATACCCGTCATTCATCTGCGGGAATTTGGCCAGCGCTTTCAGAATCGCCCAGGCGATGAAATGCGTGTACGACGTTTTGCCTTTGCCCTGTTCGTCCAGATAGCGATTGACCCAGCGACGGTTTTCATCCAGCAGTTTGATCTGAATCTGCCGCAGCGAAGTCGCCGTCGGCACGCTCAGACTGGTTTCCATGTTTTCGACGATTTTCATTGCCGGGCCGCGAATTTGCAGGCGTTCCCCGACGGCTTCAGCGGCAGGTGCAGCAGGTTTGGCAGCGGGTTGCGCAATAGCCGTTTGCGGCGTGGCAGCCGGCGCAGCCTTGGCAGCGGCAGCCTGCGCTTCAGCTTTCACTGCTCCGTTACCGCCGAGCAAAGAATGAAAATAACTTCCCCATTCGTCGCCGACGGAATTTGGGTTGTACTGGAATTGGCGCAGCAGGTCTTCAACGTACGTGGCGTTGGCTCCAAAATCATTGGCAATGATGTTGGCAATTTCTTTCTGATCTCGCATTGGTGCTTGGTGACCTTTCGTAATTATGAATGCAGATTGTTGATCCGAATCTTCAGTGTTTTAAGGAACAACATCCTACAATATCCGCTCGAACTTGGTACAGCGAGGGCGCTGAAGTTATAGTCGTTGCACACAATCAAATTCGAAGAGGAGAAACCGTTATGGGGTTTTACTCGAAATACATCTTTCCGCGTTTGCTGGATTGGAGTTTGGGCAATCCGCAAATGGGAAAATATCGTCGGCGCGCGTTGGAACCGGCCACTGGCGAAACGCTCGAAATTGGCTTTGGAACTGGCTTGAACCTGCCGTATTACCCCGCAACGGTCAGTAAATTGACGGTGCTGGATTCGGAAAACATGCTCACCGAACTCGTCAATCAGCGTATTGCCGAATGCCCATTGCCAGTCGTCAAAATGCAGCTCGATGCTCAGGGGCGATTGCCGTTTGCTGACAGTTCGTTTGATTCAGTCGTGACCACGCTGACGCTATGTTCAATTGAAAACACCGCTCCGGCGCTGGCGGAAATTCGCCGCGTGCTGAAACCCGATGGCAGATTTATTTTCTGGGAACACGGGCGCAGCGACGATCAAACCACTGCTCGCTGGCAAGACAGGCTGAATCCGTTGCAACAAGTCATCGGCGCAGGGTGCAACATGAACCGTAAAATTGACGAATTGATTGCCTCCGCCGGATTTGAAATCACGACGCTGGATCGGTTTCTGATGCCGAAGACGCCGCGCTTGCTGGCCGAAATGTATCGCGGCATTGCCAAACTGAATTGACAACCCGTTCGACAAAACAAGGATGAATCATGCATCACACTCATAAACTCTTGCTCGCCTTTGTCGCCGCTATTCTGGTTGCCGGAATCGTTTTGCTGTGGAATCAAACCTCGCACGCGCCTATTCCCGGCGAACAAACTCCCGGCCAATCTTCCCCCGAATCGGCCAAACCTGAATCCGCCAAAATTGACGAAACCAAACTGGTTGATCTGACCTATCCGTTCGACGAGAAAACGATTTACTGGCCGACGGCCAAAGGCTTCGAATGGCAAAAAGAATCGTGGGGAAAATCGGCGGGCGGTTACTGGTACACGGCGGCGCGGTACGCCGCCAGCGAACACGGCGGCACACATCTGGACGCGCCCATCCATTTTGGCGAAGGCAAACAGGCTGCCGATGAAATTCCGATCACACGTTTGGTTGGCCCGTCCATTGTGATTGACATTACCCAAGCCTGCGCGGGCAATGCCGATTACCAATTGTCGGCGGCGGACATTACAGCGTGGGAAACAACGCACAGCGCCATTCCCAGCGAATCCATCGTGCTGGTTCGCACCGGCTGGGGAAAATTCTGGGGCGACAAGAAAAAGTATCTTGGCACAGACAAGCCCGGCGACACCGCGAATTTGCATTTTCCCGGCATTTCACGCGAAGCCGCTGAACTGCTGGCGCAACGGAAGATCGAAGCCATTGGCATAGACACCGCCAGCATTGATTACGGAGCGTCCAAAGATTTCATCACGCATCAGGTATTGAACGGGGCGAACATTTACGGCCTGGAAAACGTCGCCAACCTGGACCGCCTGCCCGCCAAAGGCGCCACGCTGATCGCCTTGCCGATGAAGATCAAAGGCGGCACCGGTGCTCCGGTCCGGATTGTAGCTTTGCTGCCTTGATTTTGTGCCCCAAAACCAACTCAAAAATTATGAACATGCCGTGGGGACAGCTTATCTCGGGACTTGGGGCGTTGATCGTCGCTTACGCCTGGCTGCAGTTTTTTCACCGATCTGGGCGGGCAATCGGCACAATCACCAAAATCGTCACTCGCCACAGCGAATCGTCGGGTTATACAAAAGTCCCGGAAATCACTTTTACTGTGGGCGGCACCAAACATGCTTTTCAGCCAAGTCTGGTGATATTCAACGATGCCGACGAAAAACGAATCGGAACCGCAGTGCCTGTCGCGTACAACCCAGCCAATCCGCAAGACGCTGAAATTGCAACGCCCTTTCGGCTGTATCTGACGCCAATAATCCCCACCGTTATCTACTTGGCCTTCCTATATTTCTATTATGTCTGATTCGACTCGGCGTCATTTTGCCACGAGCCGCAATCGTCCGAAGGCTTCGGGCGTGTGGTAATTGTCGCTGTTGACCGGTTGCCAGTTGATGAACACGCGGTTCGGCGGAGCCGCCTGGATGCGGTAAAAGTTGATCCGCATTTCATTGCCTGCTTTGGCCGGGCGCTTATCAATCTTGTCCATAGGGATGCGCATCGCGCCGTACCAAATCTTCTTTGCCTGATCCAATCGCGCTTTGACTTCGTACCCGGAATTCCAGCCGACATCGTGTTTTGGCGGATCCGGTTTACGATCAATGTCCAAATCCACCCATTCGCCCTGCGGCGACACCTGAAATTCCGTGTAGTGTTTAATGTCGTTGAAATCCGTGCCGATGAAGACTTCGGCAACGTCCCATTCCCACAGCTTGTTGGTTTCCGCCGTCGTCGTCGGATTCGGTTTCAGATGCAAAGTTTCGTAAGGGCAAATGAACAGCAGGTACAGATTTTTCGCCGTCCATTGCGAACGAATCTCGGTTTTGTGGTTGGCGACGGGTTCGCCTCGACGGCCTTTGTCCATGATGAAGCCCGGCACGTTTTTCCACGCGGCGGAATTCGGATCGGCAGTCAGTTTGAAATCGGCTTTGGCCTGATGGCTGATGGCCAAACCGGCTTCGTCGGCAGAACTCGGCGTTGAAACCAACAACGCGCACACCACGAACAACCCGATTAACAGCGAGGTTCTTTTCATAACCCTGATTTCCTTGAGTGTGAAGTTGGAACTGCGTGCTTATTCATATCGCAACGCGACAATTGGATCGAGCCGCGCGGCTTTCCAGGCTGGCCATAAACCAAACACCAATCCAATGCCTACGCTGGACACAAAACCGGCGATGGGCGCCCACAACGGAACATAAGAAGGCACCACCATCCGAATCAACAAGGTCGTCAACCAGCCAATGCCGAGTCCGATCAATCCGCCCATTCCGGTCAGGGTCATCGCTTCGATCAGGAATTGCCACAAAATGTCGCGACGACGCCCGCCAATGGCTTTGCGGATGCCGATTTCGCGCGTTCGTTCGGTGACGCTGACCAGCATGATGTTCATCACCCCGATGCCTCCGACCATCAATCCGACCGATGAAATGACCACCATCGCCAGCGCCACACCAAACGTGATCGAACGGAACGTGCTGATGATGCCGTCCGCTGTCGCCAGCCCGAAATTGTTCGGCTGGTCAAACAACACCTGGCGACGAATTCGCAATTGCCCGGTCACTTCATCCAACGCCTGAGTCAACATTCCGGGTTTGGCGACGACCGTGATGTACACATCGTCTGCGCGCGGTTTCAGTTTTTGCGCCAGACTGAACGGCATGAAAATGATGTTGTTCTGGTCGTTGCTGCCTTCGCCGCCACCGAACAGTTGTTCGCGTTTTTCCAACACGCCAATCACACGAAATTCACGCCCGCCGATGGTCAGCATCTTGTCCAGCGGGTTGAGCATCGGAAAGAATTGTTCCGCTACCGAACTACCGATGACGCACACCTCTTCGCGCGAATCATTTTCCGACTTGGTGAAGAATCGTCCGGCGCTCATCACCCAGATGCCGGTTTGTTCGTACTCAGGCGTGACGCCTTGCAAGACGACCGCAGCCGATTCCTTGCCGCTGCTTTTGACGACCAGCTTGCGACCGAAATAATCGTTGGTGATGTTCAGAATCGGCGTGGAAACGCTGACGCTGGGCAGTTCGCCCAATGAGACCGCATCTTCGTACGTGAGCGGTTTTCGCATCCGTTCTTCACGAGTCGGCGGGCCAAACCGAACGCCGCGCTCCGTCTTGGTCACAAAGATGGAGTTGGTTCCGATGGATTCGATCTGTTTGGTGACGGCGTAATCAATGCCGCTGATGATCGAAGCGATGGCCATCACCGTCCAGACTCCGATCACCACGCCCAGTACGGTCAGGAACGAACGCATCTTGTTCATGCGCAGCGTGTCCATGGCCATTTTCAGGTTTTCCAGAATGTCGTTGCGAAAGAAGTTCATAAAAGTTTCC
>JAEUQP010000114.1 GCA_016789645.1 Acidobacteriota bacterium
CAAGACCAACTGTTTGCCCGGCCAGCCTGCGGTGATGGCGTACAGCGCGTCAGGCTTTTTCGTGAAAAACACCTGTTTGACGGCCAAACCATTTTTCGGTTGCTGGCCGAGCTGATCCATCAGTTTGTACTTCACCATGAACTCGCCGTATTGCTGGTCAGGACGTTTGCCTTCGCTCCATTGCGCGGAACGTCCGGCGGTGCGCGTGCCGTAAATCGCTTCGCCGTTCACTTTCAGCCAGTCGCCGATTTCCAGCAGCCGCTGTTCCATGATCGGCGGAATCGTGCCGTCGCCGTTCGGGCCGATGTCGAGCAACAAATTGCCGCCACGGCTGACCAGATCAATCAACGTGAAAATGAATTCGCGTCCGGTTTTGTAATCGTCAATGCGTTCGGCGCGATTGACGCCGTACGAATACGCCATTCCACGGCTTTCTTCCCACGGATGCGAACCGTCTTTCAATCCGGCGGCATATTCCGTTGTCCAGTATCCGCCGTGTTTGTGGCGCGAATCCTTGCCCCAGCGATCGTTGATGACGACTTCGTCCTTGTTGGCGGTTTCGTTGAAAAGCCACGCCAGCAGAGCTTCACTGCCCCAATCTTTGGAAGGCAGATCCCATTCGCCGTCGCTGAAAATGATCGCGGGTTGATAGCGCGTGACGACATCTTTGAATTGCGGCGTCATGTGTTCGCGGATGTATTTGGCGCGGTCGGTTTTCCAGAGCGGGTTGTACCATTCGTAAAGCGAATAATAGAACCCGAACTTCAATCCTTCAGCGCGCGTCGCCGTAGCCAGATCGCCCAGCAAATCACGTTTCGGTCCGATTTCGACCGAATTCCACGGACGCCCCCAGGTGCGACTGGCTTCGGCGCTCGGCCACAGCGCATAACCTTCGTGGTGTTTGGAAGTCAGCACGACATACTTCGCGCCACTGCGTTTGAAAATGTCCGCCCACTGTTTCGGGTTGTAGAGTTCGGCTTTGAATTGCGGCGCGAAATCCATGTAATTGAAATTCTCGCCGTACTGTTTTTTGTGAAACTCGCGCCACGGAGCGAACTTCTCCTGATTGCCCATAATGCGATTCCAGTACCATTCGGCATATTCGCCAACCTGCCCATACCCCGACACCGAATACACTCCCCAGTGAATGAAGATGCCGAATTTGGCATCCAGAAACCATTCGGGCGTCGGGCGTTTGTCCAACGATTCCCAGTTGGCTTCATAACGTTTGCCTTGTGCTCCGGCCACAACCGTTAAAACCGACAACAATACGAACAGACAAACCAGTTTTTTTATCATCTTGTTCATCTCTACCTCCGAAGTGATTTCTCACAAGTTTGGAAGCTTCATTCAACCAACGTCGCCTTCACGCGGAGTTCACACTGGACGCAGTTTCGGCCACGCGATTTCAACGCCTGCTTGTTGCAGCCTGGCTTGAAACTCCGCCAACAGCTTTGGGGTATTGCGAATGCTGCGCGGCGATTGTTTCCGCTCGATGGCCTGCGCCGCCAACGCGCCCGCCGCTTCGCCAATGTTCCATTCCACCGGATGCAACCGGTAACAACCGTTGGTGATGTGCGTCGTGCCGATGTTTTTGCACGCAGGAATCAGATTTTCCACGCGTTTGGGAATCAACGCGCCAAGCGGAATCTGAAATGGCAACGAACTGACG
>JAEUQP010000252.1 GCA_016789645.1 Acidobacteriota bacterium
GTGCCACAGCACAAATCCAGCGCAATGGCATTGGGGCGCTGCAACACGTCCATCAGTTTTTTGACTGTGAAGCGTCGCCAGACTTTATCAATGTTGACCGAAAGCAGATGGTTCAGCCGGTCGTAACTGGGCGCAATGTCAGCAAACATGGCCTGCACTGCGCCATGTTTGCCGGAAGCGTTGAATTCGGGATTGGGTTGCGGGAGCGGAGAATTTTTCACAGGCCGGTTTTGCCAGAGTTACCAGAGTTAAAAGCTTCGTTGACTTTGCCGACAACGACAACGGTCAGCGCGTTGGCATCGAGCAATCGTTTGGCTACGCGCTGCACGTCGGCGGCGGAAATCGCTTCGATCTTTTTGCCGATTTCAACGGGCAGATTGCGCGGCAACAGATACATTTCGATGTTGCGCAAATTCTGTTCAATCGGACGCGCAGCCACGTCGTTGGCCAGCGCCGATTTCGCTTCGGCCAATTCGTTGGCCGAAACCGTTGCGCCCACCAGCGATGTGAACGCTTCGCTGGCGCGACGAGAAAGCTCCGGAGCTTTGTCCGCTGCCACCGAAGCCGAGTAATAAAATGGTCCGGCCAAAATCCGTTGCGCTGATTTGACGCTCCAATTGGTGGCGCCGGATTCGTTCCTGAGCCGATTGCTCACAATACGCGCGATGACTTCGGTGATCAGAAAATCCGGGTCGGAATGTTTGACGCCAATCAATCCGCCGCGCAATTCGACGTTGGTGACTTCGGGCAATTCCACTTTGACCACGCGCAGTTGAGAAGTTTGCAGCGGCTGGCGAAACGTCGCCGGAACGATCTGGCCTTTGACCCAACCGCCAAACAGCAATTTGAACACCTGCATCACGCGATCATGCGAAATGTTGCCAACCACCACCGCCGAAGCATTGTTGGCAATGTAAAACCGTCGAAAGAAATCGTACACGTCACCCTGTTTGATTTCGCCCAGCGTTTTTTCAGTGCCGAGCGTGCTGTTACCGTAAGGATGATTGCCGTAAACCGCTTTCAGAAACGCGGCGTCGGCTTGTTCTGCAACGGTCGGCTTGGCCGATTTGGCTTTGGCAATCTGGGCGTCCAGTGCAGCTTTGAACGCATCAGGCCGGACGTTTTCAACCACCAACAAACGCGCAACGATTTCCATTGCCGGGCCAAAGCTGTTGGTCGGAGCTTCCAGATGCAGCCAGGTCGTGTCCGGGGTAACTCCCCAATCCACTTTCGCGCTCAACGATTCCAACTCTTCTTTCGCGCGCGGGTTGACGATCATCAACGATTCCAGCGTCAACGCCGCCAGGCCGGGTTTGCCCGCCAGATCGAACATTGCTCCGCCGCGAATGACCAAATCGCATTTGACCACCGCATCGCTTTGCCGGTCGAGCGTGATGATTTGCAATCCGTTGAGCAGGTTGTCGCGCCGCACATTGCTGTACGGAGTGACTTGCGCGGTTTCAGGAACTGCCGGATTCGATTTGTCTTTCTTTTGCGCGAAGACGGCTCCGGGAACCAGCGCACAGCACATGACCAGAATGAAAAGCTTTGATAATCGCATCGTGATTGTCTCGATTGAATTTGGGATTTCGTCGAACGAAAAGTGTAGCCGCCGCTTCCCGCGACCGTCAACCAGACGATTTGACGACGCAATTGCGGCAGCGAACTCTGAACGGAAGGGCTGGGCGTTTTTGCGAAGCATGGTTTCAGAATTAACCTTTTCACCGCAGAGGCGCGGAGAACGCAGAGTTAGCGCAGAGTCTTTCAAAATTCCCTGCGAGTTCTCTGTGATCTACGCGCCTCTGCGGTAAAACAATTTTTTCTGACTCAGCCCCAGATTACCAGGATGGTCATTTCATCAGGCTGGCAATAATCCTTTGATTTCGCGGACGACTTTTTCGACTTCTTCCTGATCAGCCAGCGCGATCATAAAGAATTTGTAGCCTTCGCTGATGCAAACCACGCCGTTGGCAAAAAACCAGATGCCGTTCAGCAATGGATTGCCACCCAAGATCAAACTCACGGGAAAGCCCGTGACCGTCGCGCCGGAAAACGCCGCGCCAATCATCGAAGCGCCCGCCGCCACGCTAAACGTTCCCAGCAACGGCGCGCCGACGTATTTCGTCAGGTTGCGCTGAAATTCAATGCGCCTGCGTTCGGCTTCGTCCAGTTTGCCTTCGGCGAGAAGTCGTTCCTGCTCTTTCAAATACTCGTTGTATTTTTCGGTCAATTTGCGAATGCCGACGATGGGCAGCGCGCTGTTGAAAAACCAGTTCCCAGTTCCGCCCGCGCCCAAGATCGTTGCGCCGAGTTCCGGCAACGCCGACCCGATGCGCGTCCCGGCAATCATCGAAAACGACACAACAGCGGTTTTGCCGGGATTCTCTTTGATCCAGACGCGCGCCTTTTCATACCCACTCATTGCCGCTTCGGCCATTCGCGCTCCGGCGGTTCCGGCGTTGTAAGCGCTTTCAGCGCGCTGGTAATACGATTTGGCGGAACCGAACACATCGCTGACGACTTCTTCGGCATTTTTGGAAAACTGTTCGGCTCCGGCTTGAGCGACCGTTGCGCCTTGTTTGATCGTGTCTTCGGCTTTTGCCGCCACGTCTCGCAAACTATCGGTGACTTTCAAATCTTCGTCGAGCTTGTTGAATTGGTCGCGCGCGGCGGTTGCGGCTTGAGCGGCGGTCTGGCCGAGCGAATCCGTTGCCTTTTTGGCAACTTCGCCTGCGGTATTTACCCCTTGCTCGAATTTATTCTTCAGATCGAACTTTTCATCCAGTTCCTGTGCCGTGCGTTTCGCCGCGTCACGCAATTGATCAAAGATGTTGTTGGCCATTTCACTTCCCTCCACTGAATTTATTGAGCGCCGATGAGTTCGGCAATGAAGCTTACGTCGCTGCTGAAGGATTGGTTCAGAGTGATTTATTGGCGCTTCTGCTTTGGATCGAGCCATTCGCGCAAACCGTCACCGACGAAGTTGAAGGCCATCACGGTCAGCATCACCGCCAAACCGGGAAAAATCAGCAGGTGCGGAGCGACCCGCAAAAAGCTGCGGGCGTCGTTGAGCATCACTCCCCAACTGGAAGTCGGCGGCTGCACCCCCAAACCAAGAAAACTCAAGCTGGCTTCAGACAACACGGCTCCGGCCATTCCCAAGCTGGCCTGGACGATCAGCGGCTGAATCGCGTTCGGCAACACGTGGCGAAAGATGATGCGGAAATCGTTTGCTCCTAACGCACGCGCGGCGGTGACAAAATCGTATTCACGGACTTTCAAGACTTGCCCGCGCATCAATCGCGCGTACCCAACCCAGCCGATGACCGACAAAGCCAGAATCAAATTGCGAATGCTCGGCCCCAGAAACGCAACCATCGCAATCGCCAGCAAAATGCTAGGAAAAGACAAAAAGACATTGAACAGAAATCCCGAAAAGAAGCGATCCACCCAACCGCCGTAATAACCCGACACTGCTCCGATCATCATGCCGATGAAGGCTGAAATCAGCACGACGGTCACGCCGACTTGCATGGAAATCCGCGCGCCGAACATGACGCGCGACAGCACGTCGCGCCCCAGATCATCCACCCCGAATGGATGGCTGGCCGACGGCTTTAATCGGTCTTCCAGCGGCGCATCGGCAGCAAACTGCTTTTGCTCCGTCGGGCTGTGTGGAGCAAGCAGCGGCGCAAAAATCGCCACGAAGAAAAACAATGCGATGATGATGGTTCCTATTTTGCCAAGACGGTTCATAAGCGGTGGTCGGTGGTCGGTGGTCGGTGGTCGGCGTTGCATTCAACCGACAACCGGCAACCGACCACCGTTATTCGACTTTGATTCGCGGATCCAGCAGTCGGTATGCGAAATCGGTAATCAAATTGGCGATGATGTAAGTCAGCGCAATCATCAAAATGCAGCCTTGCACCATTGGGTAATCGCGCGAATTGATCGAATCAATCGTCAGCCGGCCAAGTCCCGGCCAACTGAAAATCATTTCGGTGATGATGGCTCCGGCCAGCAACACGCCAAACTGCAATCCTATGACGGTGACCACCGGAATCAATCCGTTTTTCAAAACGTGTTTGTAAATTACCTGCCGCTCGCTCAAGCCTTTGGCGCGCGCGGTGCGGACGTAATCTTCGTTGAGTTCTTCGATGACGCTGGAACGAACCATGCGCGTCAGAATCGCTGCCAACGGCGCTCCGAGCGTGACGGCAGGCAAAATCAAATACTCAAATCCGTATCTGCCGGACACCGGCAACCAGTCGAGCTTGATGGCAAACAGCAAAATCATCAGCGGCCCCAGCACAAAACCCGGCGTGCTGATTCCCAGCAATGCCGCAACTGAAGCGATGTTGTCGCGCAACTGCCCCTGATGCCGTCCAGCAGTGACACCCAGCGGAATGGCGATGGCAATCGCCACGATCAATCCGGCAATCGCCAGTTCAATCGTCGCCGGATAGCGCGAAAAGATTTTGTCGAACACCTTGTCAGAAGGATTCAGCAGGCTGACGCCGAGATCGCCTTGCAGAACGCCGCGCCAGTAATGGGCGTATTGAGTGGTCAGCGGCAGATCAAGTCCGAGCTTGTGCTTGAGTTCGGCGACTTGTTGTTCAGTGGCATTGTCGCCCAGCGAATTGCGAACCGGATCGCCCGGCACAATGTGGATCAACAGAAACACCAGCGTCACCACCGCCCAGACAACGGGCAACACCACCAACAATCGTTTGGCCAGCACAACCAGAATGTTCAGCATGCGGCGGATGATAACAGAGGAATTTCGCGGTTGGGAATTGAGTCAGCGCAAGGCACTGACTCAATTTGAATTTGGCAAAATCAGGCGTAAACAGTTTGCGCAGGAAATCCATCAGCGGTTTCGGCTTCTTCGACAAACCTGATGGCGCCGATCCAGGTCGGCAAATCTGTTTCCGTGGCGACGTATTGGCTGATGACCCAGATTTCAGATTCATCAGGAGCAATCGCGGCGCCGTTGAAATTGCTCCATTGGCAAAACGCCGAAGCCGGGCTGCGCATCAACAGTTCGCTCGGATGCAACATGCCGGATTCATCCGCAGCACGACGCCCGGTAAAACAAATCGAAGGCGTTTCGTATTCGCTGACCCGGTTGAAGACCATCACCAGATTCGCTTCGCCGTCCACCATCACCGCCGGGCAGAAATAATGGCGACGAGGCGCGCCATAGATTCCCTGTTGAATGACGCAACCGGCTCGCGGATTGATTTGCACCCAATGAATCGCTGCCGTGTTGGTGGCATCGCCCCAGTTGGCAGCAACCGTGTGAGCCGCCCACAACAATCCGTGCCGGAACACGACATTGACCAATCGGGCGTCGCCAATTTCGATTTCGACGCCTGTCGAATGTTGGTGCGCATCCGGCGGCAAATGATAAGCCGCCGTTGGGACGAACCGCCGGGTCAAAACCGGAGCCTGCCGCATGGGTTGAGTCACTGTCCATTGCGTGAATCCCTGCCCACCGGAAGTGGAATTGAGCAGATATTGCGCTCCGGCAGCTCGTAAATTCACCGCTGGTTGAATGCCAAACGCTGGTGAACCATCGGCGTTCCGAAGCTGCCAGAAATCCCAGCCGTGCACCACACTGCCGATTTCAACTTCGCGCAAATTTAGAATCCGCAATTTGGAATAAACGAACTCGCCCTGCCCGCTGAACATATTCGCCGTCAGGTACAGCAGCGAATTATCCACCGCCAGTCCCAGACTGTCCGGCCAGTAAGCGGTTTTGATCAATCCCTCGCAACCGGCATCCAACGCCCAAACCCGCCAATCACCGAGCGGATTTTCGGTTTTGGAGTATGCAAGCAAAAACCAGGAACGTTGCGAATCAAAACTTCGCGCGCAGGCCGCCATCACCCAACCCCCGTGAAACTGATCGTACAGCACTTTCGGGTTGTAAATAATCGCGTCTTCGACCAACCGCGCAAACACATCAGCCAGCGTGCGCCGCAACAATTGCGCGCCAAACTTGTCAAAGACAGCAAACGTCGCGTTGACCGCAGCCAGGACGTGATTCGGCCCAACGGCAATCTGGCAATCTGGCGGCGTCCAATTGGAATCGTCCAGTCCGGCAAAATCCGCCGTCAGACCGAGCGACGAAACGTCATCCAGTTCGTTTGTGATCGGAGAATCGAATTGCAGCAACTCCGCCGGATAAGCCGGAGCCTGATTGGTTAAAGCTTGGGATTTGAGTTTGAAAAAATTTGCGATGCCGACTTCGCGGCCATGCGGAACCTGATGGGGCGTCATCAGACGGTTTTCCCGCTTGGCTTTCAACTCGCTGAAATTGACCACAACTCCCCTGGACGAAGGCAGAGTTCGCATTCCCTTCGCCTCCGGAGTGTTGATGATCTCCTGGTGTTCAAAAATCCTTCCCATGATTGTCTCCTACTGACGGTGATGGTGGGGAGTGCAGCAGGGGGGCCGGACAAGGAAGCTGCCCAAAACTCGCAGTTTCCCAGTCGCTGATTTACAGCAAATAAAACGTCTGCTGACAGGAAGCTCTGAAAAAGGGCACAGCGAGATCCAATCAGTGGATTTGCGAGGAGCAGAGCGATCCTTTGGGCGTTTTATTTATCTGCGGATTATTTTCAGTGAACCGTTATGAATATCTGTTGAAGGACGGCGTAATCATAAATACCACTTGTTCGTTGTCAAGGTGATGGCTGTTACGGCTTTGTAATATTTCCATCAAGGGATTTGTGTCGCCTGCTTTGCGTCAGTCCTCAATCGTTGACACAACTTACACCAAATGGCGACTCGGTTGACACCGAAGCGAGTAATAATTGCTCTGCGGTGGCAGATTTTACTTCACTCAGCTTTTGCTTTTCTCAGAAGTCCAAACAAATCCTGTTTCCGTAGTATCTCTTTGCAAGGCTGTGAATTAAGTGCCGTTCTGTGATCGCATCAGGAATTTTTTCTGACGCAGAAAGCATCCAGAATTTGTACGAGCAACTTATGGCATTGAGGTTGCGTCAGAGGCAGCGTTCAATCAAGAAGTTTTGAGAAAGAGTTTGAGTTTTTTCGTGTTGTATTCTTGCAGGAGTCGGAAATCTGAAAGGGAGGCAAAGAAAAAGAACATGATCAAGAAAACCAGCGAACTGAACCTGACAACCGGCGCAGAGGAAATCATCGCCGTCAACAATTCGGTTGAACCGAATCCGCAAATTGACAGCCCGGCGCTTCCGATTGCGGAATTGCAGCAGCAAGCCAAGGTCAATTCGATCATTCATGAATGGCTGACTGATATGTGGTTGCTGACCACTGGCGAAGAAATGGACGATGAATTCCTGGCCACCAACAAGCATAACGGACGGACGTTAGCGATTTTTTGCGATGGCCAGATAAGATTGACAGAATCAAGGCCCCTGGCCATTGATGCGTTGCGCGCCGTCGGCATTGAGATGCAATAAATTTCCGGGAAAGAGAAAACAAAACCACAGGGCTGGGAAGTTCAAACTTCTCAGCCCTGTGGTTTTTTAAGAGGCATTGAATCCTCATTTGGCCAACGCACGAACATAAGCGACCATCTGCCAAATCTCTTCGTCCGAAACCTTGCGCGTTGGAGGCATGGTTTGTTTGCCGTCTTTTTTGACGCCATTTTTGATCGCCAGAAAGATTGCGCCATCCGCATCGGCTGCCACTTTTCCAGAAGTCAGATCAGGCGGTTTGGCCAGCAAGGAATCATCGCCGGATTTGCCATCGTCTCCGTGGCACAACGAACAGTTCACCGCATAAAGCGTCTTTCCCGCCGCAGCCGCAGTCGTCAGATCAGTCAATGGATTTTTCGTGCTTTCCGTGACCACAGACGGCAGCGTGGACGATGACGTGGGATTTGAACAAGACGTCGCAAATCCCAGAACCAGCCAGCAACACAATAGCGCCCATCCGAGCATTAACGCTGATCGGATTTTGCTCCAAAACATCTTCATAAAGTCATTTTCTCCGCAGAATGAAGGTTGAATTCCGCCCAAACCGGCTCACTTTTCATACACCAGTCGCTGTGCGATGATGCGTGGCGAATTGATGAAGTTCAATCAGAAACCTTGATTGACTCATCTGTTGATTCGTTTTTGCTCCCCCATTGCGATTAACTTTTTTGTTTGAACGAAAACAATTGTTGAATGGGTTGAGGTAGAAATCTCATGCGTTGTCCGAGCTGTCAAAACGAAATTCCAAGCAACCAGTTTTATTGCCCGATTTGCCGAGCTTCCGTTTACACCTATGTCCCGGAAAGCACGCAAAAGAAAGGTGGCATGTTCGAGCGCGCTGGCAGGCGATTGCTTGATCTGTTGATTCTGGCTGTCCTGGTCGGAGCGGCCGTGGTGCTGGCTCGGCAAATCAAATGGAACGAGTTGATGGGAAACGCGAAGCCCTCCACTGAAAAGGCCTCACCTGCTAAAGCTGACCGCACTACTGCAAAACAAAATCAGACACCCGCAAACGCGCAAAAACGAACCGAAGCTTCTGCTGCTTCATCCGAAGCGGAAAGCACCAACGAAGCCAAACCAAAATCCGAAGAATCGCCCGCCACAGCCACCGAATCCAAACCAACCCCGAAACCCGCCGCAACCGCAACCCCGAAACCAGCCAATACAGGGCTGTAACCTTACGAATTTCGCTCATGTTCGAATTGGCGAGTCGGATCTTCGATGATGCTTTGATACGACGGAGCTTCATTCAAGGACTTATTGGTCGTTCCTCGTTGAATTGTCGGTGGTGGATAGGATACCGGCGGAGCTTGGATAACTGGCTTTTCGACTTTCACTGTGGGTTTGATCAACCCAATCAGATAACGACAAATCAACACCAACGAAGTAAAACCACCCAAGGCAAAAAAGATCGGCAGCGGAGTTTGTTTGCCATCTCCTCTCATCATTTCAAAGGTTCCAACCGTGATCGCAATAAATCCGACAATGCTCAATAACGCA
>JAEUQP010000279.1 GCA_016789645.1 Acidobacteriota bacterium
TTTTTCCGCGACCGACGCCCGGAAACTTACGGCGCGCTGGTTAAAGAATAGTCAGCGGTTTCTTCTCATCAGACGCAAAATGAAAATCGCTCTTCAACTTCTTCTCTGCTTTATTCTGGCGGTTGCTTCTGCGCAGCAGCCCGGACAAACACAACCCTATGACGTGCTCATCCGTAACGGGCGCATTGTGGACGGCACAGGCGCAGCGTGGTTTCGCGCCGATATCGCCTTGCGCGGAGACACGATTGCCGCCATCGGCAAACTCGACGGAGCCACCGCACGGCGCGTGATTGACGCCAACGGCCAAATCATCGCGCCCGGTTTCATTGATACGCACTCGCATTCGCGGCGGATGATTTTTGAAGAGCCGAAAGCCGAAAACTACATTCGCCAGGGCGTGACTTCCGCCATCGAAGGCCCGGATGGCAGTTCGCCGTTGCCTCTGAAACCATTCTTTGACCGGCTGGCAGCGACGCGCATCGCCATCAACATGGGCGCGCTGGTCGGGCAAGGTTCCATACGCGAGAAAGTCATCGGCCTTGTGAATCGCAAAGCTACGCCTGAAGAAATCGAAAAGATGAAGGCATTGGTCAAAGAGGCGATGGAACAAGGCGCGCTGGGGTTGAGCACCGGGTTGTTTTACGTGCCCGGCAATTACACGCCCACCGAAGAAGTCATCGAATTAGCCAAAGTCGCCGGGCAAATGGGCGGCATTCACACGTCGCACATGCGCGACGAAGCGGCGAACGTCCTGAAAAGCGTCGAAGAAACCATTGCCATCGGCGAACGCGGCGGATTGCCGACGCAAGTCACTCATCACAAAATTGTCGGCAAAGGCAACTGGGGACGCAGCGTGGACACCTTGCGATTGGTGGCCGAAGCCCGCGCTCGCGGCGTGGACGTGACAATTGACCAATATCCTTACACAGCATCGAGCACTGGCTTGGTGGCGTTGTTGCCGCAATGGTCACAGGAAGGCGGCCAGAGCGAATTGGTCAAACGCCTGAACGATCCGCCAACGCGCGCCAAAATCAAAGCCGCTGTCATCGAAAGCATCAAATTTGATCGTGGCGGCGGCGATCCCAAAAACGTGTACATCGCTCGTTGTGGCTGGGATCAAAGCCTGGAAGGAAAGAATCTGGCCGAAATAACCAAAGCGCGCGGACGTTCGACTTCGTTTGAAGATGCGGCGGAAACCACGCTGGAACTTGTCGCCAAAGGCGGCGCTTCGGCCATCTTTCACGCCATCAACGAAGACGATCTGGTGCGCATCCTGAAAGACCCGCTGACCATGGTGGCGTCAGACGGCGGCGTCGAAATTCCCAAACGTGGCGTTCCGCATCCGCGCAGCTACGGAACGTTTGCCCGCGTGCTGGGCGTCTACGTTCGAGAAAAGCGCGTGCTCAGTTTGGAAGACGCCGTGCGCAAAATGACTTCGCTGCCCGCTGCTCGCTTCGGCTTGCAAGATCGCGGCGTGCTGCGTCCGGGCCTGAAAGCCGATATTGTCGTCTTCGATCCTGAACGCGTGCGCGACAAAGCGACGTTTGCCGATCCTCATCAATACGCCGAAGGTTTCAGCTACGTGGTCGTCAACGGCACAGTCGTGCTCGATGACAGCAAGATGACCGACGCTCGCCCTGGACAAGTGCTGCTGGGAACTGCGGCACGACGGTGATGCTAAAGATTTTCTTGTGAGAAACACATGCGGGTAGTGATTGACACCAATGTGCTTTTTGAGGGGTTAACAAAGCAGGGTGGGGCTTGTGGCCTGATCGTGGACGCGTGGCGTGTGGGGTTGATCGAAGCCTGCGCATCCAATGCTCTCGCTTATGAATACGAAGATGTCCTGGAACGCAAACTATCGTCCCGGCGTTGGACGCAAATCCAGCCTGTCTTGCACAGCTTGTTGCAACAATCCGAGTTTGTGACAATCTATTTCTCTTGGCGCCCGAGTTCGCCCGATCCGGGAGACGAACATCTGATTGATTGCGCCATGAATGCGGACGCGATGGTTGTGACCGCAAACAAACGGGATTTCGCACAAGCTCAACAGACTTTAGGCTTGCGCGTGATGTCGCCCGTAGAATTTGTGACGGAGCTAACCCGTTCGAACTAATCGCGAGTTTTATCTGCGGAGAGAATTGCCATGAATACCGTAACGCTGAACTTGCCTGATGCCCTGTACCGCCAGTTGGAAGGATTGGCGCAAACCGAAGGGCTTTCCCTGAGCCAGTACCTGTTGAACGCCATGACTGCCTACGCCGCGTCGAATTACCGTGTACGCGCAACGTCTGATGCCGAATGCTTGCAACAACGCGCCGAATTCCTCGCCCTGCTCCATCGCCTGGGAACTGTTACCGAGGAAGAACTGGATCGCGCACTGGCCGAACGCGACCCCATTGCCCCCGAACCAGAACTCAGCGCGGAGACGATAGCCAAACTGCGCGCCTTGATTGAAGCGCGCAAAGCGGGACGCATTAGATAGTGATCGTCAACGGAGCATTCGTGCTGGATGACGCCCGAATGAGCGAGGCGCGCCTAGGACAGGTTTTGTTCGGGCGGCAGTGCGGCGATAAAGGCTTGCTGGTCGCCGTAAGGACACTTTTCGAGACGAGTGATTCGTAATGATTACGCGCAAACTGTTGTGGGTGGATGGCTTGGCCGGCTTGATTGCCGGAGTTGCTATATTACTGGTAAGTAATTGGCTGCAAGAGTGGTACCGGTTGCCTATGAATCTGTTGCTCTTAAATGGCGCGGCCAATCTAACCTATGCTTGTTACTCACTTTCCCTGGCAATGCGAACGAGGCGACCTAAAGCTCTCATCCTGTTACTGATTGTTGCCAATCTGACGTGGGCAGTTCTTTGTTTGCGATGGGCATTTGCCTATGCAGGAACTGCCAGCCTGTTTGGTCTTGCTCACCTGATAGGCGAGGCGCTGTTTGTCGGCGGATTGGCAAGCCTGGAATGGCGTTGGCGTGAGCAGTTGCGAACTGCAGTTTGAACGTTTTTCAATCCCAACCGCGTCGGCGTTTAAGCCCAATGCAGCCGCTGAACTTGCTATCGCCTTTGATCGGCGATCCAGCCAATTATGGTAAACTCCCGCGCGTTTACCGGCACACCAATCCAGACAAAGGAAAGCACCATGGAATTTGCAATTACGTTCAAACCCGACATGACGCCGCAACGCATTGTCAGCTTGACCAAACAGGCCGAAGCAGCAGGGTTCGAGTACGGCTGGATGTTTGATTCGCATGTGTTGTGGCAGGAACCGTTTCCGTTGATGACGTTGATGGCGGCGAATACCGAACGCATGCGGATTGGGCCTTGCGTGACCAATCCGGCGGTGCGCGATTGGACGGTGACGGCCAGTTTGTTCGCGACACTCAACCGCATTTCGGGTGGGCGAATGGACATCGGCATCGGGCGCGGAGATTCATCGCGCCGCGTGATGGGCAAACGACCTACGACGTTGGCGGTGCTCGAAGAATGCGTGCAAACCATCCGTGACCTGACGGCGGGCAAGCCAATCACTTACGAAGAGAAAGACATTCAGATGGCTTGGGCCGACGCGGGCGTGCCGCCGATCTGGGTTGCCGGTTACGGGCCAAAGGCGTTGCGTTGCGCGGGCAAGATTGGCGACGGCGTGATTCTGCAATTCGCCGATCCGCATTTGATCAAATGGTGCTTGCAGTTCGTTCGCGAAGGCGCGGAAGAAGCCGGGCGAGATTTCAGCAAGATCAAAGTCATGGCGGCGGCTCCGGTTTGGGTGTCGGATGATCTAACCCTTGCGCGCGACCGCGTGCGCTGGTTTCCGGCGCTGGTTTCCAACCACGTGGTGGATTTGGTTTCCAAATACAAGCCGGAAGAATTGCCGCCAGAACTGATCGGTTTCATCAAAGACCGCAAAGGCTACAACTACCTGCACCACGCCGAAGTCGGCAGCAGCAACGCCGAATTCGTCACCGATGAAGTCGTGGATCGGTTTTGCATCGTCGGCAACGTGCAGGAACAGTTGCGACGATTGAACGAACTGAAAGAAGTTGGCGTGACGCAGTTCAACATTTATTTGATGTGCGGCGACGAAGAACAAACGGTTGAGGTATATGGTCGCGAAGTGATTCCGGCTGCCAAGTGAAGTATGCAAAAGCCGAATGTTGGCCAATCAGTTTTACGCAAAGAAGCTGCGGACAAGGTCACCGGGCGCGCTCGGTATGTGGACGATCTGACCTTTCCCGACATGCTGCACGGC
>JAEUQP010000321.1 GCA_016789645.1 Acidobacteriota bacterium
ATGATCTGGTTGCCAGTTCGCTGGCCGTCGAGCAAAACTCCGAAGGCGCGATCAAAGTCGTGCAGATTCCGAAAAGCATTGATAACGATTTGCCGCTGCCTGATCCGCTGGTGTCGCTGGGATACGAAAGCGCCCGGCAAACCGGCGTTTCGATTGTCGAAAGTTTGATGGAAGACGCGCGCACGACCGGACGCTGGTATCTGGGCGTGACGATGGGACGACCGACCGGGCATCTGACGTTGGGCATCGGTATGGCCGCCAGTGCGACCTGCACGATTATTCCCGAAGAATTTCCGAACGCCGTCATCACGCTGGATGAAATCTGCGACATCGTCGAAGGTTCGATCATCAAACGCCGCGCGATGGGCAAAAATCACGGCGTGGTGTTGTTGTCCGAAGCCTTGTCCGAGCGTTTCAGCCCCGACGAAGTGAAAGACTTGCAAGATGTGGATCGGGATGCTCAGGGTAATCTTCGCGTTGCGGAAATTGATCTGGGACGCAAGGTCAAAAACGTGGTGGAGCGGCGATTGGAAAAACGCGGCATCAAACCGACCATCGTAGACAAAACCATCGGTTACGAATTGCGTTGCGCTTCACCGATTCCGCTCGATGAAGAGCACGCGCGCGATCTCGGTTACGCTGCGGTGAAGTATCTGCAAGCCGGAGGCACATCGGCGCTGGTGACCATGCAGAACGGCGATTTTACGCCGATGCCGCTCAGCCAGTTGCTGGATCCCGAAACTGGCAAAGGTGAACAGCGCTTCGTGGACGTAACGACAGAAAGTTACCAGGTGGCGCGCGATTACATGGTTCGTTTGAACGCGCGGGACTTTGCCGACAAAGCCTGGCTGGAAACATTAGCCAAAGCGGCGGCGATGGACGTGCAATCGTTCCAGGAACGATTTGGCAAACTCGCGTAGTCGTTTATCAAAACAGAATTGCAAACCTTGGGCGGCAATTGGTTCTCACTGGTTGCCGCCCAAGGTTTTTTGGCCTTGCACGCTACAACAATTGACAGCCGCAAACGACTCGTAGAAGCTTGGCCGCGCATTTCGATACAAGCCGCGTTTTGCATGGCTTTCACTCCAACATTTCGAGACACACAAAATGGCAGAAACAAAGAGTCAACTGATTCGAGGTCTAACTTTGACCGACACGACGGCGCTGGTGATTGGCACAGTGATTGGTTCGGGCGTGTTCCTGAAAGCCGCCGTGATGGCGCAGGAAGTCGGCACGCCGAAACTGGTGTTGCTGGCCTGGGTGGCGGCGGGCATTTTGTCGCTGGCCGGAGCGCTGACCTACGCCGAACTTGGCGCGATGTTGCCGCACGCGGGCGGCGAATACGTGTACCTGAAACATTCGTACGGCGAAGCCTCGGCGTTTTTGTTCGGCTGGTCGCGGTTCATCGTGGCGGGCAGCGCTTCCATCGCCAGTTTGGGAGCCGCGTTTGCCATTTTTCTTTCGGTTCTGATTCCGCTCGATCACGTCTGGGCGACAAGCACGTTCAACTTTCTGGGCAAGACAATCAACTGGCAGTTCGGTTCGCAACAGGTAGTCGCCGTGGCTGTGATTTTGGGACTTTCGGCGATCAACTGCATGACTGTAGCCTTCGGCGGCAAGGTGCAGTCGCTGTTGACGGTCTTGAAAGTCGCGGGGCTGGTGGTGCTGGTTGTCGGTGTGTTCTTTTTCGCTCCGTCGGCGAACTGGTCAAATCTGGCTACGCCATCGGGAACGGCGGAATGGACAGGGTTGTCGGTGTTTGGCGTGGCAATGTTGGCAGCGCTCTGGGGGTATGACGGATGGAACAACATGCCCATGGCGGCGGGCGAAGTGAAAAATCCGGGGCGCAACATTCCCTTTGCGTTGATTGTCGGAATGCTGATCGTGATGGCCATTTATTGCCTGACCAATCTGGCGTACTTCTACGCTTTGCCATTCAACGAAGTAGCAACGTCGAATTCGACTCAGTTTCGTGATGCGCCTTCGGTGGCGGCAAAAGCCGCACAGAGTTTCTGGGCGGGCAGCGGCGGCAAACTGATTTCCATCGCGTTTGTCGTTTCGGCATTGGGTGCGCTTAATGGTTCGATCCTGTCGAATGCTCGCGTGCCGTTTGCAATGGCCGAAGACGGATTGTTTTTCAAGCGCATGAAATCGCTCAGCCATAGAACTTATGTACCAGTGTTTTCCATTGTCGTTCAGGCCATCTGGTCTTGCGTGCTGGCGCTGTCAGGGACGTTCGATCAATTAACCGACTGCTTGCTGTTTGCATCGTGGATTTTTTATGGTTTGGTGACGTCGTCGGTGTTCGTGTTGCGCCGCAAAATGCCGAATACCGAACGGCCATACAGAACGCTGGGTTACCCCATCGTGCCGCTGGTCTTTGTGCTGGTGGCCATCTGGCTGATCTTGAACACGCTGGTGACGAAACGCGTTGAATCGGCGGTCGGGCTGGGGCTGACGCTGATCGGGTTGCCGCTGTACTTTTATTTCAAGCAGCGAAAATTGCAGAAAGCTTGACGATCATTTGGCTTTGCTTCGTCCGCTTTTTTTGGGCGATTGCGAACTTTCAACCTTTGCAAGCAGGCCTTTTGCAGAAGGGAACTGAAC
Source organism: Acidobacteriota bacterium (assembly GCA_016789645.1). GTDB lineage: Bacteria > Acidobacteriota > Blastocatellia > RBC074 > RBC074 > RBC074. The sequence goes on from JAEUQP010000321.1 coordinate 2,608, forward strand.
ACGATTGTAAATGTCGCTGAGTTTCAATTTGCACTTGATCGAAGTGATTTCAATGGTGGCGTTCAAATCGGTTTCAATCGTCAGCAACCATTGCCGTTTGCCTTTCTGGCGAACGTAATGCTCGACGCACGGACGATCCTGAGAAATCAGAATGTAATCGGTCAACGAACGGATGTTTTGATAGCGTTCCAGCTTGGCGCTGCGGTCAAAGGCTTCTGTTCGCGGAGATAACACTTCGATGATGACCGTAGGATTGAGAATCACGTCCTGTTGTTGATCGTGAAAGACTGGTTCTCCGCAAACAACGGTCATGTCGGGATACGAAAATAAATCCTCCAGATCGGTTCGGACTTTCTGGTCGGAGGTGTAGCCGATGCAGGTTGAATCCATAATCTGGCTGCCAACGGCAACAATAGAGTTAAAACAGATTTGGTTATGCGTCGGACTGGCTCCAGCCATCGCATAAATCTGGCCGTCCAGGTATTCGTGCTTGGTTTCAGAGTTTCTTTCAAACGCCAGATATTCTTCGGGCGAATATCGGTAATCCAGTTTTCGTTGAGCGAATGCCATTTGTGGTTCTCCAGTCGTTGATTCATTGACCGGCGATCATCTTAACCAAAGCAGTCGTTTCTAAAAAGGAGTTTGATTCAGATGAAAAGAGCATTTGTCGTTCTCGGTTTGTTGTACGTGATTTCTGCTGGTGCAATTGCCCAAGACGCCAAAGTCGAAACTGGTTCGATCAATGGCGCAGCGTTTCGGATTGAACTTCCTGCTGCAGGAGTCAAAGGCCTGGTGATGTATTGCCACGGGTATCAAACTGTCGGTTCGGTCAACAACTTCGAAAATGCGCGCGCGCAGGCGTTGCGCAAAGAATTTTTGTCGCGCGGATTCGCCTTTGCCGAATCCGCGTACAGCACACAAGGTTGGGCGGTGAAAGAAGCCGTCGAAGACACCGAAGCCTTGCGACGGTACTTTGTCAGCAAATATGGCAAACCAAACGAAACGATTGTGCTGGGGCATTCGATGGGCGGAGCGATTACGCTGGCGACGATTGAAAAGTATCCCGAAATTTACGACGGCGCGTTGCCGATGTGCGGGCCGTTGAACGTCACCCTGAATGGGTTT
>JAEUQP010000350.1 GCA_016789645.1 Acidobacteriota bacterium
ACGGTCAACGCGACGGTGACTTCGGCGACTCGTTCGGAATTGATCGTCACCGTTCCCACCGGAGCCGTCACCGGCAACGTCACCGTCCAAACGGCAGCAGGCACATCAAACGGCGTCGCTTTCACCTTGAGCGGCGGACAACCGCCAACAATCGCCGACTTCAATCCGAAGACCGGCCCCATCGGAACACTGGTCACGATCACCGGCTCGAACCTGATGGTTGGCTCGACGACTCCGACCGTCACCTTTGCCGGGCCGAACAGCACGCGGCTGAATGCGCCCGTCGCATTCGCCAGCCTGACCGAAGTCCGCGCCACCGTTCCGGCCAACGCTGTCACCGGAGTCATCGAACTCATCACCACTGCGGGCACGGCCACAACGGTCTTGCCGTTCACCATCGCGCCGTCGCAGGATTTCGCGCTGACGCTTGCGCCTTCAACGATGACCGTCGTGCAAGGTTCGACCGCGACCTTTGAAGTGATGGCGACCAGCCCGCAAACGAACTTCACGCAACTGATCAGCCTGACCGCTCCCGGCCTGGCTCCGGGTGCGGCGGCCACATTCAATCCTTCGCAGATCACCGCCGGAGGCAAATCCACGCTGACGATCAAACTCTCGCCGGTGATTTCGCCGACCAGTTACAACTTCACCGTCCAGGGCGTAGCCAAAGTAGACGGCAGCGACCTGACCAAAACCACCAGCGGATCATTCACCGTCATGGCTTCGGGCAGCACGACTCTGGCCGGTCGAGTGCTTTCCACCGACGCCGTAGCCATTCCCGGCTGCACGGTTTCCGCCCCATCGCCCGGTGGTTCGAACGTGACGGCGACCACCGATGCCGCAGGCAATTTCCTGCTGATAGGCTTGCAGGCCGGCCCTGCGCGGCCAATTTTCATTCAACCGCCTTCGGGTTCGGTGTACCCCGCGATCAAAGAGCCAGCCGATGTCAGCGCCAATCAATCGAACGTCGTGCCGTACACGTTTTACTTGCCCGCGATTGACCCGCTCGACACGGCAATCAATCCGAACGCCGCGACCGATGTTTTCTCAACTCGTCCGGGCTTGGAAGAATTGAAGATGACGATTCCGCAGGGCATTTCGCTGCGAATTCTGGACGCGAACAACAATCCAACCGGCACAGTCACGCACGTTTCCATCACGCCTGTCCCGATTGATCGCACACCCGCACCGCTTCCCGGCGGCGTCCGCGCGTCGCTGGTTTACACCAGCCAGCCAGGCAATTCCTGCGTCTGGAATACGGCAACCAATCAATGCTTCACGGACGACACCGGACCAAAGATGCCTGTGACTTATCCGAATCTGAGCGGAGCGAATCCTGGCACGCAAGTTCCGCTGTGGGCCTTCGATCACAACAATGTGAATTGGTATCAGTATGGCCTGGGCACGGTCAGCGCCGACGGCAAGCGAATCACTCCGAACGCGGGCGTAGGCTTGCGAGATTTCTCCTGGCATTTTGCTTCAACTCCTACAGGAAATGGCGGCAATCCTGGAGATCCAAATTCCTGCCCGACGAATCGTGGCAATGATCCCGTGGATTATTCAACCGGCTTCAAGATTGAAACGATGACGGACATTTCCATCGGCGGAGCGCGCGGGGGATTGGAACTGACGCGAACCTACACTTCGCATCAAGCCATTTTCTACACCGGCAATGGTTTCGCCGATAGCAATGTTTTCCGTTTTGGTGTTGGAACGCGGGACAATTACGACCTGCGGCTGATTGGCTCGTTTGCGGCCAATGGCTCCGGGTATTTGGTGTTGCCGGAACAGACGCCTTTTTCTCTGGTCGGAACCCAGACATTCAACGGCGGACGCTTGTTCAGCTACGACGCGACGCTGTCGGCTTCCGGCGTGACGACCTTCACCAATTCAACGACCGGCAGCATGCTTGGTGACACGATCCGCCGCATTGATTCGCAAACGCTCGAATATCGCAGCACGCGCGGGTTTATCCTGCGCTTCGAGCCGAATTTCAATCCGGGCAATCTGGTAGTGGAAAATTACTATCGGCTGAAAAGCATCACCGACCGCAACGGCAACACGACCATGCTGACCTATTCCGGCGCCAACCTGACGCAAGTGACCGATCCGGTCGGGCGCACACTGACTTTCAGCTACGGCTCGCCGAACTGCGCCAAATGCGTCAGCCAGGTGATCGCCGGAAAAGCGGGCGATCCGTTGCAGCGCATCACCAGTTACACCTATGGCAGTGGCCGTCATTTGACCAAGGCGACTGACCAGCTTGGCAAGGATTACGAATACACTTATTCGGGAAACAATCTGTCTCAAGTGAAAGATCGTCGAGGCAATATCGTCAAGACTTTGACCTATGACGCCAACGGGCGAGTCATCACGCAGACTTTCGCCGACGGCGGAACGGTTCGCTACAACTACACGCTGTCAGGCGACGTCGTCACCGGCATCACGATCATTGATCAACTTGGCCGGACGACGAGCAAGCGCTTCAACGCGCAAGGCTACGTCATCGAGGAGTCCGACGCGCTCGGTCAGGTGTCGGTCATCACGCGCGCCATCGGCACGAATACCGTCAGCAAAAGCACCGGCCCCTGCGGTTGCACGGAAACCGAAAAAACTTATGACAATCGCGGCAACGTCTTGACCGCCAAGGACGCGCTTCAACAAATCGAAAGCTGGCAGTACCGCACGTTCAGCCCGGCCAGCAGCTACGATCCATTGCTGAATCAGGTGACCAGCTACACCGACAAGCGCAACAAAGTAACCGGCTACGGTTACGATGCAGTGTCGCCAAATACGCTGACGCCCAAAGGCAACCTGACCAGCGTCACCAATGCGCTGAACCAAACAACGAATTATGCCTATGACAGTTTCGGAAGATTGACGACTATTACTGACGCGCTGAACCACGCGATGACAATGGCTTACGACGCGAACAGTTACGTCAGTTCGCAAACCGACGCGCTCAATCACGCGACGACGTTTCAGTATGACTTGGTCGGCAATCTGAAAAACGTCTTTGACCCGCTCGGACGCGAAACGCGAATGGTCTACGACAATCTGAATCGCCTGACCGAAGTCCGCAACCCAGCCAACCTGACCGGCAATCCGAGTTTTACTTACGGCTACGACGACAACAGCAACCGCACCAGCGTGACCGATGCGAATCTGAAAACCTGGACCTTCACTTACGACACGAAGAATCGGCAGGGGACTGTCACTGAGCCAACCTTGCCCGCCAGCCGCACGACTCGCTGGCAATACGACGTGGCGGATCAACTGCTGCAAATCATTGCGCCATCGGGGCGAACGATGCGATACGCCTACGACGCGCGCGGGCAACAGCAGACAATCACGGATGGCTTGGGCAACAACGTCACGTTCGGTTATGACAATCGAGGCAATCTGACGACGCTGAAGGACCAGCGCAACAACACGACTGCTTTCAGTTACGACGAACTGTTCCGGCTGACAGGCCGCCGCGATCCTCTGGGGCGACAAGTGACTGTCGGATATGACTCGGTTGGTAACGTCATAAATCAAACCGACAGGATGGGGCGTCAGACGACAATCGCTTACGACAACATCAACCGCCCGACGACGGTTAGTTACATTGATGCGACGGTGACTTACCAGTACGACGCGGCAGGACGATGGACGAGTGTCAGCGACGCCAGCGGCACAATCACCTGGCAATATGACAACGCCAACCGAGTCACAGCCGAAATTACCAATCTGGGAACGGTCAGTTACGGTTACAACAATGCCAACCAGCGCACGACAATGACGGCGGCAGATCGCCCGCCCGCGAATTACGGCTATGACAGCGCCGGGCGTTTGCAGACGATCAGCCAGACGACCGGAGGGGTGACGGAGCTTTTCACGTATGGCTACGACACGCTGTCGCGGCGGACTCAACTGCAACGCCAAGCCAACGGCGTAGGCATCGTCACGACCGATTACGAATACGACGAAATCAGCCGCCTGAAGCGGCTGAAGCACACGCGAGTATCAACCGGCACGCTGCACGAAGACTTGCAGTACGAATACAACCTCGACGACGAAATCACGAAGATCACTTCGCTGGCTTCCGCGCCGCTGACGCCGCAGAGCAAGACGGCGACAACGGCGGATGCGGCGAATCGGATCGGGCAATTCGGCGCGGCCAACTACAGCTTCAATCAGGAAGGACAGACGACGGCGAAAACGGATGCTTCCGGCACGACCAATTACCAATGGGATGCGCGCGGGAGATTGACGCGAGCGACTTTGCCGAGTGGGCAGGCAGTGGATTATGGTTATGATGCAGTTGGGAGGCGGACTGGTCGTACAGCTAGTTCCACTGTAACGACTTTCCAGTATGATGGTGAAGATATAGTTATAGATCGTTTCAATAGTGGTGCTGGTAATGATTATTTGAACGGACTAGGGCTAGATGACAAGTTAAGACAAAAAGACATAGCCTCTGGAAGTATTTATTTTTTGCAAGCTCACTTAGGAACAACAAGTCTTTTGTCAAATTTAAGTGGAGTTTTAATTGATCAGCGAGTTTATGAAGCTTTCGGAGAAAGCAGTGTGGGTGTATCAACGCGATATGGTTATGTAGGTAGAGAGCGCGATGAGCTAACAGGAGGAATGTATTACCGAGCACGATGGTACGATCCAACGCAAGGAAGGTTTTTCTCTGAGGACCCTGCAAGTTATCTGGGGGGAATAAATCTTTATGCTTATGTAAACAATAATCCTATAAATAACTCGGATCCTTTTGGTCTATACGGTGGCATAGATGACTTAGCCTTTGCAGGAGGAGGTTTTGTAGTTGGTTTACTGGGGCAAGGGATTAGTGATTTGATGTCAGGGCAATTTAGTGGGTGGGAAGATTACGCGGGGGCTGCCGTTGGGGGAGCCGCTGGTGGTTGGTCCTTATTGTACATAGGCCCAGTGGGTGCAGGCGCTGTAGGAGGAGGTCTAACAAATTTTGCCAAGCAAGGCTTTAAAAATTTGTCTAGAAAGCAATGTGGCTTTGATTACTCCAGCTTTGTTTTTGACACTGGAACAGGGGCATTATTGGGATATGTCCCTGGACGGCCTAGGATTCCCGGTATTAATTCAGGCAGGAATAGTTATAATGCAATCTATAAACAGATGGTGACTAAGTTTGAAAATGGAACGATTTCTAACGTAAGTTCTCAAACCGCGTTAAAGATGTTTGCTGGTCGAGGCTACGATCAAGGATTATTTATGGGAGTAGTACCGGGAGCAACTATTAGCTCGAAGTCTCCAGCAGTGGGAATAATCAATCCATCTGAGTTAGAGTGCCCTTGCACAGTTGTAAAATGAAGAGATAATGTGCAAATGAACAATATTGAATTGAAGGCTTGTAAATTTTCATATTACGTTTTCGGTACTATTTGTGGGCTACCGCTGGCCTTATCGTTAATCGTATCTTGGCGAAGCGGTAGCATCTTTCCAGGAGTTTTCATATCATTTTTAGCGCTAATAAGCTTTTATGTTTGGCTTGGCTTCTTTAAATTAGGCTTGCTACACGGCGAAGTGTTTTATAGATCATTGTGGCAGGGAACCCGTTCAATATCTATAAATGACATTTCAAAAACTGTAATTGAGGTTGGCTATGACACCTATTCGGATAGATCTAAGCCATTTGCTAGGCTTGTAATTTACCCTAATGATCTAGCAAGTCTTCTACCAATTTATGTTAATTTGAAAGTTTTCGATAAGCATGAGCTAGAGCTTTTTTTAGCGTCACTAAAAGAATGCCATATACCTGTTTTAAGGAAACGCGACTAGAGGAGGCATATGAAAAAAAGATTAAGAATTTATTTTGACCGGTGCCTTGTTGCCGCAATTTTTACGGCTTTAATGGGACAGTGGCAAAGTATTGCTATAGTGCAAGGCACGACATATGTTCAGGAAACGAATGCACAGCTACCTGCTGTAACTGGACTGGCCGTTTACACCAAATGGCGCGATGAGACGTTGCGGAATTACGCGCTTGGAACATTGACGCCACATTACGCCGTAACCATCGTCGCGCAGCGGCTGGATGATTCGACGGCGCAGGTTGAAATCCTGATTGCCGCCGAGATGAAGCAGTACACCGTCACGATCCGACCGGTGACGCTGAATCGGCTGCCTTCGGGTGAGACGGAATCCAGGGCGGCAGGCAATGCGGTGACGATCAATCAGAAGGCGGGCGACAAGCTCGGAACCGGTTCGGACAAGATTCGCATCGGGCAGACGACAACTACGGTGGCGGTCAGCAAAGTGGTGCAGGCTCTGGAAATCACCTGGACTCCGAAGAACGATAACAAGGAAGGATTCGCCAACACCTGCATCGTGCGTCTGAGCAAAGAGCCAGAAGTGCTGGTCAATGGGTACGTGATTGGTTCTCCGGTCAGATGAGGGCGGACAACAATAGGACGTATTTCAGCGCGAACGGCGCAGATGAAGCGCCAGCGACACAAAGAGCTTGTCAGCCAACGTGAATGGAAGCTCCTATGATTATCTGAACGGCCTGAGTGTTGACGAAAAACTGCGACAGAGCGGAGGGGCTTGGGGAACGATGTATTTTCTGGCAGATCAATTTGGTAGCACATCAGGTTTAGCCGGAATAAGCGGCACACTGGTTGAGCCTGTGCAGCAGTACGAAGCTTTTGGAGCCAGTGTCGGAAGTGCGCGGACTCGATATGGATATGCAGGAAGAGAGCGAGATGATTTGACAGGGACGATGTACTATCGTTCTCGCTGGTACGATCAACAACAGGGAAGATTCTTGACAGAGTCACAAAAGCTGTTTCTGGCTGGGCCGCCGATTACATATTCGGGAGGAAAAGGCCTGGATTCACTGCCTGGCCCGAATTCAGGGGCGCCACCTAATGGAGCAGCTAATCCATATTCATCGCCAGGGAATAATCCCACACAGCATTCATCGCCAGGGAATAATCCCACACAGCCATCAAACCCATCTGGGCAGAATGATTCACCGAACGGCACGTCTGAACGGCGGCGGAATGGACGTGACAACCCGCCCTCATACAGAAGACCTTCACAACCAGTAAATGATCGCTCCGGGTACCCTGACGGATTTAGCCCAATCACCCCACGGCCAGAAGCGCCAAGGCCTTCTTCTGGTACTTGTCCCTGTCCTACAAGCGTACCGCGACTTCCTGACTTTTATTCATTTCAACTTGGAGTGCTTATTCCTACCCCCGTGACCAGGGCAAACGCATTATAGGTAGTTGCAGGCATTGACATTATCGCGCCGTCAGAATGTCAATATTGTGGAGGTCAAGAAAGGACGATTCCACAATGCCGACTCAAACTACAACGCCCTCGTTTCTGGAATACTTTGCCGAT
>JAEUQP010000369.1 GCA_016789645.1 Acidobacteriota bacterium
GGCGATTCATCGGCGATTTTTTCAAAGCGGCGTTGCGCTGTGACTGAACGCTGGCGGCGAATTAACAAATAGACCTTGCCGATGTTTGGCAGTTCCTGAAGCACTTTGGCCAGCCAAACTTTGCCAATGAATCCTGTGAACCCGATCAGCAAAACGTTTTTGCCCGCGTGCGACTCTTTCATCGAAAGATTGCCAAGTTGCTTATACGCGTCGAAGACGACCGTCGGCGTAGTAAACGGTTTGACCATTCGTCGCGTAGGAATAATGGCTTTTTTCAACACTTCCGCCGGATTGCCCAGATTGCGGGACAGTTTGCCGAGCACAACCCGGCCATCAGGATTTCGACCAATGATGCGCGCCAAAATCTGGCGAGGACGCACCACGGGCGACAACAATCTGCCCGTCGCCAATCCATCGCTGAACTCCAGCCGATTCGCCACCAGCCACTGAACCCCGAGATGTTCTGCCAACGGACGCATCACGTGTTCCAATCCCTGGCTGACCAACACGATCTTTTCGCCATTGGCCATCGCTTCTTTCAGCTTTTGCACGCCCTGCGGTTTAAGTCGAGGTTTCAGGTAGTACTGAAAATACTCTTCGCCGAGCAAGTCCAGGCGGTCGCGGCTGATTCCACGCAACAAGGTATGCAGAAACCGTGTGGCAAAAACTCTGTCCACTGCATATAGCAGCGGGCGCACGAGCGCCGACAAAGCCAGAGCACTCCGACGCATCCAACGGTCCGAAAAACGCTGGGCGTTCCAGGTGAAAAACGCCACTGGCCGGACAGCGCTCAAATTGAGCAAACTGCCTTCGACACGCCAGAAGGTCGTTTCATCAGCCGACACAGGCTCTGAGCCGTGTGGACCAGTCAGTTGTTCGGAATGGACTGTGCTCACGATCAAACTAAATTCGTAATGAATTTGGGCGTCACTTTTTGGCGGAGATTTCGCTCAAAAGTTAACCAAAAGTCTTGCTTGTCCTCTGAAATATTGATGGCGCATGAAACATGAAATTCGTGCGTGAGTCAAATTTGAGCATTTATTTGTTAGGCATTGCCGAAGCGAATTCCAAAACTTGTTTGTCTTGCAACAATCGTTCGCGCAGCCTGGCGTAAGGAACGTCTTGCACAGCCAGCTTGCCGTCGATCGCCATTGCCGCAGCCGTCGCCGCCGATTGTCCCAGAATCATAAACACAGGCTCCATACGAATGCTGCCGTAGGCGATGTGCGAACTCGACACCGCGACCGGCACAAACAGGTTTTCCACTTGCTCGCGTTTGGGAACCAGCGAACCGTACGCAATCTGGTAAGGGCCATCGGTTGAAACGCCAATGTCGCCTTCGTTCTGGACGTAAGCGTCTTTGCCAGAACCGATGATGTAACGTTGGATGTTGTGCGAATCTATGCCGTACGAACCCATCCCTACGGAATCCGGCGTCGGGCGTTTTTTCAGCAATTCGTTTTCGGTCATGACGTACGCGCCGATCATGCGACGGGCTTCGCGGACGTAAATCTGATGCGGCCAGTTGCCATTGTCTTTGAATTCGTCGCGCGCCAAGCCCCATTTGCGAAATGCGCTTTGCACGTCCGCAGGCACGCGCGGATCGTTGGCAATGAAATAAAGCCAGCCTTTTTGGTATTGCTCGTGTTCGCGGATGATCGCGCGGCGGCGTTCGTAACTGGCTTCGGGATAATCGTAATTCATCCCTATGTTGTCGGTGCTGAACGGACCGTGGTTGTTGGTGTCGGTTTTGCGGTTGGGAATGCGGTCAAATTTCTGAAACGTCTCACGCCAGCCTGCCTGAAAAATCCGCAACAGCAATTCGTATTGCTTCGGGTCGTAGTTGTCAGGTTTGGGGAAGGGAACGCGGTTGTCGGCGTGGTCGGTCAAACACATGCGGAAGCAATAGGCCTGGACTTTTTTGTCCGCCGATCCGTATTCGCCCGGCGGAGCCGTTGAAATGCGAGGCAACACTCCGCTGGTCGGATCACCCGGAATCCAGTATGGACTGATCTTTTCTTTGACGGCTCCGAAATGATGCCGGTGATGCAGCACGCCGGTTTGCACGCCCGCCCATTGTTCGCCGTATTGATCTTTGGATTCGCGGCCTACGTGATAACTGACGCCTGCGGCGGCCATCAAATCGCCTTCGTAGGTGGCGTCAATGAACATCTTCGCGGCGTAGGTTTTTCCGCTCAAGGTTTTGATCGAAATAATTCGTTTGCCGGATTTTTTGACGCCGGTTTGGCGGTTCAGCCATTCGTTGCGAACGACGGGGATCTTGTATTCGCGGATGAAATCTTCAAAAACCTGTTCGGCGACATGCGGCTCGAAAATCCACATCGTGCGGTTTTCGCCATCCAGTGCCACGGTGCCTTGTCCTTTGTTGCCGAACTGTTCGCGTTTCTCCCACTGCCAGGCTTCTGATTTCTGGTAATGCTGATAAACGCGATGATAAAACTCGCGCGCCAGCCCGCCGATGACGGCTTTGTTGCCGGTGTCGGTGAAGCCCAATCCGCCGCTCGAAAGTCCGCCCAGATGCTTATCGGGCGAAACGATCAGGACGGTTTTGCCCATTTGTTTGGCTTGAACGGCAGCAGTGACGGCGGCGGCAGTGCCTCCATAAATCACCAGATCGTATTGCGTCGCCGATTGAGTCCCTGCCGGAAATGTCAGGATTGTCATGGCCAGCAATGACCATAGAAGTTTTCGCATAAATTCCTTTCTATGAGTGATGAAGAGTTGAAAGACTGATTGAGATTAAATTCGCTTCGATCAAGAAAGACAAGATTCCAGTGGCAAAAAATTATTGCCGACTTCGTTCATTGCCTGTGCCATACTGAAATGGCATTCCCAAATTCATCAGCGACTTCGGCTTCGCTGGAAATCATTCAATCGAGAGGTGTCGTTTGCAGTTCAAGTTATTCCGCTCTCCGCAACTGTTCCTGCTGCTTTTACTTTTCGTTAGCGTCAACCCGGCGCAATCGCCAAGTTCCTCTTCCGGTCGTCGCATCAGTTTTGCCGAAGGGCAAAAACTGGTGGTCAATGAACCCGAAGGCAATTTAAGCAAACAACCTGGAAAATTCACTCGCACGAAGCTTCGCGACGGACGTGTGCTGGAATTGTTTTATCCGATTACGGTGTCTCTTTCTTCGCGCAAAGGGAAAACCGCGACGGCTCCTGGGTACGGCGTGTTGTACGAATCCGAAGCTTCGTTCAAGGAAACCAACCGCCCGCATCACGCGCTGGAGGATTTGATTTCCGATGGCAGAGTCTTTGTCGGCATGGTGCCAATGCATGTGACCAAATTGGAAAAGCGTGTCGGCAAATTGGATTATTCGCGCGGCAGTTTGCGCCGACTGGACAGTTTGATTTCGGGCTATCTGGCGTCACATACACATACGACGGCACACATTGAACCTGCCTTCTTTCAGCAAATGACGGCTTATTACGGTGAGGTGTTGCGGCGCGAGCTGAAAGGTGAGTGGAAAGTGCGCGAAGTAAAACTTGGCGTCGCTCGTGTGCAGGCCGAACCCAATATCGAATTCCCTCACGGCGGCAGAACCAAAGAAATCAAACCCTGGAGCACTGTGCTGAAAGCGATGGCAAACGAAGATTTGCGCGGCACTAAGCTGTCGAAACTGTTTGACGACGAGTTGCGCGCGGCTCAGCAGTGAAGGCGGATTGGCAGTCTTGTTGCAGTTTGGTTAACGCCAAATGACGCTGAGCGGAATCTTGTTCGGCTTTTCGGTGGATGGTATAAGCTCAGCGTGTGTGATTGGCTCAAAAACTTTATGAAAAGCATTGAGAATTCCGTCTTCAAGCGATTCGTTTGGGCCATTCTGTTCTCAAGTTTGCTGTTTTATGAGCCGACGGCGAATGTCTTTTCAAAAGCTTTCTCACAAGCTCAACAACCTGCTACGAGTAAAGTTTCCATTCATCCCGCTACAACTGAGGCCGAAGTCGGCCAGCAGCTTCAACTCAAAACCTACGCCACGGACGAACGCGGTCGTCAAATTGAAGTGAAAGCCGGGTACTGGATCGTATTGCCCGGCGAATTGGCGACGGTTGACGGAAACGGCAATGTAAGTTTGCTGGCGGCTGGTGAGCTTCAGGTGGTGGCTATCGTCCAGGGAAAGAAGGCGCGCGCAACCATTCGCGTCAATGCGGCGCGCGTTGCCAAACTGGAAATCCCTCGTCTCGTTGAGCCGCAGATTGTTGGTGAGCGTTTCCAGCTTACGGCCAAAGCGTTGGATTCCAGAGGCGGTCAAGCCAAAGACGTGCGGTTGAGTTGGCAGTCAAGCAATTCGGCTGTCGCAACGGTTGATCAAACCGGGCAAATCACGGCTTTGGCGGTTGGCAATGCGACGATTACCGTCAGCGCCGATGGGGTCCGTAACAGCGTGAGTGTCGAAGTCGTGAACAGTGACGTTCATCGTGTGACTTTGGAACCTGCTGTGGCGACTGCGCGAACCGGCGAAGTCGTTCAATTTGCCGCTGACACGAAAACTATCGAAGGCACAACTGCGAAATTTGCCAAAGTCCGTTGGGCGGTCAATGGGGATGGAGCGCTCATTGGCCAAGATGGCAAATTCGTCGCTGAGCGTCCGGGAAGTTTTGAAATCGTGGCCTCGGCAGGCGAGCAAAGAGCAAAAAGCATTGTCAGAGTCTCAGTTCGCAATGTGGAACGTCAATTGGAAACTGTCGGGCGGATTCCGCTCGGTGCGATTCAGGCTTCGGAATTATGGCCCTTCGGCAAATATCTTTATGTTGCGACGTTAAACGATGAGCTTCGCGTGTATGACCTGTCCAATCCGGCCAATCCTCAATTGACCGAGACATTGAAAATTGACGCTCGGTCAATTCTGGATGTCAGTTTGACGGCGGACGGGCGGATTGGTGTGCTGACGCGTGAAGGAGCTTCGAATCGCCAGAACGGGTTGTTGTTTCTGGATACTTCCGATCTGGCGCATCCGAAAATTTTGTCAGCCTTTACCGAAACCGTCAGCGGTGCAGTTCACAGCGCATTCATTGCCGGGCATTATGTGTACTTGACTGACGATGCCACAGGTTCGATGCGAGTCGTGGATTTCCGGGACGCCAAACATCCCAAGCAGGTCGCACGATGGGAATTGGCGTTGCCTTTGCCAAATGTTCAAACTGGTCACGACGCGGGGATGTCTCTCGGAATGCGTCACCTTCATGATATTCAGGTAAAAGACGGCTTGGCTTATTTGGCATATTGGCGCGATGGATTAGTGATTCTGGATGTTGGTGCGGGAATTCGCGGAGGCAGCCCCGAACAGCCGAAACTGGTCAGCCAGTTTCGATTCAACCACACAGACCTGTATGGCAAAGGCTGGCTGGCCGGAACCCGCGAAGTGTTTCGATATCAAAATTGGGTCTTCGTGGGAGACGAAGTCATTCCGGCGGAATTCGATCCGTCGAAAGGTCCCAGACGATTGGGACGCGGGATGTTGCACGTCATTGATGTCGCGGACATCGCCAATCCGCGCCGAGTGGCCGAATACGTTTTGCCCGAAGGCGGCGCTTATAACATCTGGGTTGAAAACGATATTTTAGCGATGGGGTATTACGGCGGCGCAGGACGGTTGCTGGATGTATCGGGAGAACTAACGGGAAATCTTGCTTTGCAAGGACGCGAAATCGCCCGATTGCAGACGGGATCGCTGACTATCGATCAGGAAGGAGAGCGCCGTGAACCACCATTTACCTTTGGAGCGCGATTTTTTGGCGACCTGATCCTCTTTAATGATATGCACACTGGAATCTGGATCACGAAATTGAAACGCAAATGAACCAACTACGCGCGCAGCAAATCTTGAGTCTGTTTCCCAATCGCAAGCTGATTGTGCTTGGCGATTTGATGCTGGACGAATTCATCTGGGGAGAAGTCCGCCGCATTTCGCCGGAAGCGCCGGTTCCCGTGGTCGAAGTCAAACGCGAATCCTGGCATTTGGGAGGAGCGGGAAACGTCGTCTCCAATTTGATTGAATTGGGCGCAAAGGCTTTGCCGATTGGCGTTATTGGCGACGATGAAACAGGCAAATTGATGGCTCGCAAGTTCGACGACCGTGGCGCTGATCCTCGTGGACTGATCATTGATTCTTCTCGACCTACGACCAGAAAAACCCGGATTGTGGCTCACAGCCAGCAGATGGTTCGAGCTGACCGCGAAAATCGTTCGCCGATCTCGGGCGAAATCGAAGATAAAGTCATTGCTGCGTTTTCTGCTGCTCTGACCGAAGCCGAAGCCGTCATTGTGTCCGATTACGACAAGGGATTGCTGACTCCACGAGTTTTGGAAGAGGCGATTTCTGCGACTCACAACGCCGGAAAGATCGTTTGCCTGGATCCGAAGATCAAAAACTTTCTCAATTATCAAAAGGTAGATGTCATCACTCCGAATCAACCCGAAGCGGAACGCGCTAGTGGGATTGAAATCGTGGATGATGACTCCTTGATTGCCGCCGCACATCGTATTCGTGAATTGCTTGATTGTACCAATGTGCTGATTACGCGAGGGGAACACGGTATGAGCTTGCTCGACGCCGATGACAAGCTGACTCATATTCCAACCGTTGCGCGTGAAGTCTATGACGTGACGGGCGCTGGAGACACAGTGATCGCTACTTTGACGCTGTCAATGGCTTCGGGGGCTAGCGTTCATGACGCAGCCGTAATTGCCAATCACGCCGCTGGGGTGGTTGTTGCGAAAGTGGGAACAGCAACAGTTACACCGACTGAGTTGGCTGAAACTTTGTTGGATTTAGAGGGCTGATTAGGTGGGAAATTTCGCAAATACTTTGTCTGGTAAGTAGTTTGATCTTCCCAAATCCGAAAAAATGGATGAAGCATGTTCGTACACTCACTAAATTCCAGCTTCGTTTCTTTTCAAGCCACTCTTACTTTCTTACACATCTGAGACCCAAATCGAGAAAAATTTTTCCAGCTTAAGGTTGCCTTAACAGGCAACTTAGCCCATTACCCGAAATCGTGTCCCCAAATTCAAATTTTCGGATGGTAAACTCTTAGCCGTATTCAATATTGCTTCGACTAACGCCGTGAAGTTCTTTCACGTTTACGGTTGCAGTCTCGAACCGTGAAACGAAGCCCAAACGAAATGAATGGATAAAGAAAACGTGAAAAGGTGCCCCTGCTCAGTCAAGGCTGAGTTCGCTTGCTAGCAAGCGAAGGAAGATTTTGATTGTGGCCTTTGTGTCCGATCCGCACAGAGGGGAAGCGTTAGTTTGAAGTCGGTTTAACGCCCTAATGTGGGCCATAACAAGGAGACGAATGGATCTTATGGTCATTAACTTGAACAAGACAGTGGGAATTGCTTGTACAGTATGTTTGTCAGCCGCGCTTCATTTCGGAGCCAATGCTCAAAGCCAATCATCGCCAATTCAATCTCAAATAAAATCCTCTTCATCCGATTCGCAATCAAATTCCGACCTCGATAAGGTGGCCCTGGAAAATAATGCTGTCTCCAATGCCAAAACCGATGCGAAGATTGATTTGAGCAAAGACACCGAAATTGCCGAGCCGAAAATCAAGCCGAAAAATCCGATGCCGAGTTTCAAGGTTGCAGCACGAGAATCCAAAACCGATGGGCGGAATTTTTCGATGCCAAGCCTTGAAAACATGGGGGAGCCGATGACTTTTCACGCAACTGCGTATGCGTTGAAAGGGAGAACTCGTAGTGGAACCCATGTTCGCCGTGGGGTTGTCGCTGCTGATCCGCGCGTTTTGCCTTTGGGGTCAGTGGTACAGATTAAATCGGGCAAGTACACCGGCGTTTATAAAGTCGAAGACACCGGCAAAGTGATCAGAGGAAACATTGTTGATGTCTGGGTTCCGGATAACAAAGAAGCACGGCAGTTTGGTCGTCGCAAGATTCAGCTTCACGTGTTGAAACTGGGGACGGCAAAAAATCGCAAACGCTGATAGTAGGCATAATGTCCTCCTGTGCTGATCGCCGCTTGATGAAAATCAGGCGGCGATTTTCTTTTTCGGGAGCGCTGTTTATGATCGCGTCATGACCCATCCAGAAAATCATTGCATCGCTGAACTGCTGGTGGAAATCACACGCGGTTCAATTGGCGAATCGTGGCATCGTGGGTTCATAGCGGCTGTCAGCGGGACAGGCGAATTGATTGCGGCATTGGGCAATACGGGCATTCGCACTTGGTATCGTTCGGCAGCAAAACCATTTCAGACGATTCCCATTCTCACCAGCGGTGCCGCCGGGCATTTTCATTTCACGGACAAAGAGCTTGCGGTCATCAGCGCTTCGCATAGCGGTGAAGACGTACATCTTGAGGTTGTCGGCTCCATTTTGAAAAAAGCTGGCTTGTCGGAAAGTGATTTGCTTTGCGGAACGCACGCGCCGTTTAGTGAAGCGGCTGCCGCCAAGCTGATTGCCGAAAACCGCCAGCCGCAAAGTCTTCACAACAATTGTTCGGGCAAGCATGCGGGAATGTTGGCGCTGGCCAAGTTCCTGGGCGAACCGACAGCCGATTACATTCACCCGGAGCATGCGGTTCAGCGAAGCATTCGCGGCGTGCTCGCCCAATTTGCGGATGTGCCAACTGAAGCCATTGCCATTGCTATTGACGGATGTAGCGCGCCGGTTTTTGGCGTCAGCATTCTGGCAATGGCTCGCAGCTATGCGCGACTGGTTGGAGTTCAGCACACTGACCTTGCCCAAGTGTTTGGCCAAGCCGCTGAACGAGTCGTTGATGCGATGATCGAATTTCCTGAACTGGTTGGCGGCACAAACGGGCGGTTGGATACGGATTTGATGCGTGTGGCGCGCGGACAAATTCTCTCCAAAGTTGGCGCCGAGGGAGTGCAATTGCTTGGCGTCAAACCATGTTCCAGGT
Source organism: Acidobacteriota bacterium (assembly GCA_016789645.1). Taxonomy (GTDB): domain Bacteria; phylum Acidobacteriota; class Blastocatellia; order RBC074; family RBC074; genus RBC074. The sequence goes on from JAEUQP010000369.1 coordinate 8,907, forward strand.
TTCCAACAGGTTTGGGGATTGCCATCAAGATCGAAGATGGCGATACCCGTCGTGCCCGAGATCCGGTCGTCATTGAAACCTTACGTCAGCTTGGTTTGCTGGATGAGGATCAACTGGTTCAACTGTCCAGATATTCACGCGCAACAGTTTTCAATCACCGAAAAATCGAAGTCGGCGAAATTCGCACGTGCTTCAAATTGTGAAGACCAACAGTCACCAATTTATGACTCCAGAAATCAGAGAGCTTTTTCCTGTCACTCGACAATACGTTTATTTGAATCACGCAGCGGTTTGTCCGATTTCGGTGCCAGTGGCCGAGCGCATGTTGGAATACACTGCGGATTTGCTGCATCACGGCTTTGTCAATTTTGAGAAGTGGGGAAGTCGCGTCAAAAAAGTCAGGCAGCTTGCGGCGCAATTCATCAATGCCAATCCCGACGAAATTGCTTTTACACCCAATACCTCCGCCGGGTTGGCATTTGTCGCCAACGGCATTCGATGGCAGGCAGGCGACAACATCGTCACGGTGGATTGCGAGTTTCCGGCGAACCTTGTCCCGTGGCGAAGAATCAGCCGCGAGTTCGATGTCGAAGTGCGGATGGCACGCGAACACGAAGGGCGTCTGCAAACAGAAGAAATTTTGAATTTGATTGATGCACGAACTCGCGTTGTCAGTCTGAGCTTCGTCGAATATGCCAGCGGGTTTCGCAATGATTTGGCGACGATTGGCCGGCATTGTCGGGAACGAGGTGTGTTGTTTGTCGTGGATGCGATTCAAGGGCTTGGCGCGTTGAAACTGGATGTGCAGGCATGTTCGATTGATGCGCTGTCGGCAGACGCGCACAAATTCCTGTTAGGGCCGGATGGCGTGGCGTTGTTTTACATTTCACGGCAAGCGATGGAGCGAATTCAACCCACAGTCGTCGGCTGGATGTCGGTTGCCAACCCGTTTGATTTCGAAACTGAGAATCAGCCTTATGCCGCCAGCGCGCGGCGTTTTGAGCCGGGAGCGTTGAACACCGCAGGCATCACCGGACTTGGTGCCGCCATCGAGTTGTTTTTGCAATTTGGATTGGAACGAATCGAACAGCATTTGATCGAACTCGGCGATTATTTGTGCGAGCAGTTGGTTGGACGCGGATATCAAATTGTCAGTTCGCGATTGCCAGCCGAAAAGTCCGCGGTGGTGTGTTGTCGCCATGAAAATTTTTCTGCCGACGAACTGTATCGGATTCTCAACGAACGGCGTATTATCACCACGCCCCGACTTGGCCGATTGCGAATCTCGCCACATCTGTATAACACGCGAGAAGACATTGATCGTTTGATTGAAGCTTTGCCGGCTTGACAACCGCGACGTTTGCAAACGATTGCCTTATCAAAAAGCGTTATGAACAAAAGGAGATCATCTCAATGGATAAAGAAACAGTTGCCTTAATCATTGCTCAAAATGGTTTGAAAACTGCTGCTACAATTCTCACTGCCAAAGCCGCCAAGCAGGAAAAGAAGGCAGCCAGTGCCAGTGACCCGGCGGAAAAAACCAAATTGACCAAAGAAGCCAACAAAACCAAAAAGCTGGCCGCTGCGTTATCGGCTGCCGATCAGGGAATCACAACGTACATTTCCGAAACTCAGGATTGAGTTTCGTGGAAAGCCCGAAAATTGGTTTGAACCGCCCGTCAGAAATTCTTTCTAACGGGCGGTTATCTTTTGGCTCAGAGGCTGACAGTTGAGTTTTGAGCGCTTATAATCTTTCCGACTTTGTAAGACCAAATCACTGACTCACAAGCTCCAGGTTCGATTGAGCTTCAGGCCCGATCACTGGAGAGAAAAAACAAGCTGGGAATCGCTGATCAAAAGAAGATAGAAAAATTCGTTTACTCTGCCCATGTGTTGGAACAGGTTTGTTTGGGCAGGGAATTTAGTTCCATCAAAAGAACCTTTTACGGAGGAACCATGATATTTGCATCTCATAAATACAGAATCGGATTGCTGTTAGTCAGCCTGTTTGCCTGTGCCGCATCCATTATGGCGCAAGATTTTCGCGGCTCGATTGCCGGGCGCGTTAACGAAGCATCAGGCGCGGCTGTCGCAAATGCTCAAATTACAGTCACCAACAGCGCCACAAACAGTTCTACTTCTACGACCAGCAATTCGTTGGGAGAATATCAAGTGCTGTATTTGATTCCTGGCAACTACACACTGACTATTGAAGCGAAAGGCTTCAAGAAATCCATTCGCCAAAATATTGAAGTTCGTGTCGGTGACAAGTTGCAATTGGATGTTGCACTGGAAGTCGGCGAAGTGACTGAAACCATCAACATCACTGCGGCTGCGCCCTTGCTGGAAGTCGGTTCTGCTTCGGCGGGGCAGGTGATTGACCAGCGGCGCATTTCGGAACTGCCGCTCTCGGATGGCAACCCGTTCGTGCTTTCGCGACTGGCGCCGGGCATCACCTACACGGGCGATTTGCGCTTTTCGCGCCCATTCGACAACGCGGGGACTTCGGGCATAGTTGCAGATGGTGCGCCGGGACGAAATGAATTCACGCTGGACGGCACGCCGAATATGGCTAGCGGCGGAGGACTTGGTCGTGTGGCATTCGTGCCGCCCGCTGACGCCGTGCAGGAATTCAAGGTCGAAACCGCTGCTTATGACGGGCAGACAGCGCACACTGCCGCCGCGACGGTGAACGTCACGCTCAAGAGCGGAACCAACAGTTTGCATGGCACGATTTATGAATTCGTACGCAATGACAAACTCTCGGCGAATACTTTTTTGCTCAATCGCACGAATCTGTCCACCAATCCGGCGCGCGATAGTGATCGGGATGGCAAGGCCGATCGCGATCCGCTGCGTTACAACCGTTATGGCTTCACAGTTGGTGGGCCTGTATTTATTCCGCGATTTGGTCAAGGTGGAAAAGCATTTCTTGATGGTCGCAATCGCAGCTTTTTCTTCTTCTCGTTTGAAGCTTTGCCGGATGTATTCCCGGAACCGGGCTTGTTCACCGTGCCGACGGCCAAACAGCGCAACGGCGATTTTTCGGAGCTTCCTGCCGGAGCATTGATTTATGATCCAGCCACTTCGCGGCAAGAAGGCGCGCGCGTCCGCCGCGATCCTTTCCCCGGCAACATCATTCCGGCCAATCGCATCAGCGCCATTGCCCGCAATTACCTGAACTATTACCCGCTGCCCAATCAACCGGGCGACGCCCAGGGACGCAACAATTACATCAGCGGCAATCCGCGCACCGACAAATTCCGCTCGCTTTCGGGACGCTTCGACCAGACCATCAGCGATAAACAGCGGTTTTTCGTGCGCTACAGTTACAACAACCGTCGCGAATCGCGCGGCAACTGGACGGGCGAGGTCAATGGAATCCGCCCGACGGGCAATTTCCTGTTCCGTATCAACAACGGCGGAACTTTTGACCACGTCTATAACTTCTCGCCGACCGTCATCGTCAATTCTCGGTTCGGGTTCTCGCGTTTTAACGAACCGAACATCCGCCAACACCAGGATGTCTTCAATCCCGCGAGTTTGGGCTTTCCGGCGGCGACTGCAGCGCTGTTCGGGCCGGAACTGTATTTGCCGCGCTTTGAAATTGGCCAATATTCGGTGCTCGGAGACTCGGTCGGCGGCGGATCGAACTTCAACATCTACACCGCGCAATCCACAGTTACCAAGATTGCGGGCAAACATACGTGGCGCTTTGGCTACGATTTCCGTTCGTATCGGCAAAACGCCTTTGGCGCGGGACATGCCGCAGGACGTTACGATTTCGGGACGACCTTCACGCGCGGCCCGTTGGACAATTCCGCCGCCGCTCCGATTGGACAGGAACTCGCGTCATTCCTGCTGGGCTTGCCGACCGGTGGTACGATTGATCGCAATGCAGCGAGTTCAAGCCAGGGCCTCTACAACGGCATGTTCGTTCACGACGATTGGAAGCTGTCGAGCAAACTGACGCTCAATTTAGGGTTGCGCTACGAATACGAAGGCGCGCCGACTGAACGTTACAACCGGCAATTGGCGGGCTTTGATGCGACAGTGGCCAGCCCGGTCGAAGCTGCCGCCAAAACCGCTTACGCCGCCAACCCAATTCCCGAAGTGCCCGTGGCCAACTTCAACGTCAAAGGCGGATTGCTGTTTGCCGACGCCAATCGGCGTGGTATTTGGGACGCGGATAAAAACAACTTCCAGCCGCGCGCGGGCTTTGCCTATCAATGGAATGACAAGACCGTGATTCGCGGCGGTTGGGGGATTTACACCGTGCCGTTTGTGATTGATGGCGTGAATCAGGCGGGCTTTTCGCTGGCGAC
>JAEUQP010000377.1 GCA_016789645.1 Acidobacteriota bacterium
TTGGCGGAAAACGTGACGACTTCGGCGGGTTCGCCTTCGCGTTCGATCACTTCGCGCAAGGCTTTGACGTGTTTGCCTTCTTCGCCTGACAACTCGGCATCTACAACGTTGGCCGCATAAAGCACGGGTTTGGCGGTTAGCAAGCTGTACGATTTCAGCGAAGCCAACTGGTCTTTATCCAGCTTCGCCGAGTTGATGGTTTTGCCTGCGCTCAAAATTTCCAGCACGTGTTCCAGCGTCGCGACTTCGGCTTTGGCTTCCGCGCCGCCACTTTTGGCGGCTTTGCGAGCGCGATCCAGACTTTTTTCGACCGTCGCCAAATCCGCCAGCGCCAATTCCAGATTGATGGTTTCGCGGTCGCTGACCGGATCAACTTTGCCCGCGACGTGAATCACGTCTTCGTCTTCAAAACAGCGAATAACGTGAACGATGGCGTCGGTTTCGCGGATGTTGGCCAGAAATTTGTTGCCAAGTCCTTCGCCCTGCGAAGCGCCTTTGACCAAACCGGCAATGTCCACGAATTCGACAGCGGCGGGAATGGTTTTTTGCGGATTGACGATGGCAGCCAGTTTGTCCAAACGCGGGTCTGGAACTTCGACGATACCTACGTTGGGATCAATCGTGCAAAAAGGGAAATTGGCAGCTTCAGCCTTGGCCGAAGTCAGAGCATTGAATAGAGTGGATTTGCCTACGTTTGGCAATCCGACGATACCAGCGCGTAACATAAAGAAGAATTCCTTGCCGAGATGATTGAAGTAAGCCGGAATGTATCAGCCCGCTAGGAACTGTTGCAACTCGGCTTCGGTTGGCAGTCCGTCCCGTGCTCCCATTTCGCGGCATTGCAAGGCTGCCACGGCATTGGCGGTTCGCATGGTGTCTTCGATGCTTTGGCCTTTGCACACGCCATAAATGAATCCGGCGCGAAAGGCGTCGCCTGCTCCGGTGGTGTCTTTGATAACCGGCGGGCGAAACGCTGACGACGCGACAAACTGGCCTTCAACAAACGCCAACGCGCCGCGCGACCCTTGCGTCATCGAAACCAGATAACAGCCGTATTTCCGGTTCAAGGTTTTCAGCGCCTCGCGTTCGTCCATCGTTCCGGCCAATTCATTGGCCAGCCCTTGCGAAGTAATCAGGCAATCCACCAGCGGCAACAGTTCGTCTATGCCGGGATACGCCGTGTCCAGATCAATGGTCACGACCATGCCGGCTTCGTGTGCCCAACGTGCGGCTTGAATCGCCGCTGCCGTGTCGAACCCGTCCAAGTGCAACACTCGCCCGCGGGTGATTTGTTCGCGTTTCAATTCTTCGGGCGAAATGCGTGTGCCGTCATCGTGATACCAGAGGATGGTTCGTTCGCCGGAAAACTGTTCGATGATGATGACTGCGCCCTGCGTTTTAGCTCCAACGGCGATTTTGACGCCAGTGCAATCCACGCCTTCTTTTTGCAGCGATTCGATCAGCATGCGGCCTTCGTTGTCGTAACCGACTTTGCCGACATAGCTGGCTTTCAATCCCAGGCGCTGGGCGCCGACCATCGCCGACGAAACCTGTCCGCCGGACATTTGCTCGTGGCCGCTCAATCGGACTTTGGTGTTGAACGACGGGAAGCGGGGAATTGTCACCAGATGATCCACCGCGTTCAGCCCGAAGCCGACCACGTCGAATTCACGATTTTCAGGAAGAGTGAAGGAAAAGTTCATAACTGCTTTTTAGCGCAACTCGGCGAAATCTGCCAATTGTGGTTTACTGAAGTTATGAAGATCAC
>JAEUQP010000392.1 GCA_016789645.1 Acidobacteriota bacterium
CCCAGACTGTCGCCTGCGTAAAAGTCCATTCCTTTTTTGATTTCTTCGGGAATGGATTCGGGCGTTTCGATGAACAGCCGGTAAATGTCCATGAAGTACAAATTGCCATCGGGCGCGTTGGCGAAATTGCACGGGCGAAACCACTGATCTTCCGCGGCCAGAAACTCCACGCCATCTTTGGCGCGCGCGGCTTTGAACGTCACGCCGTCAGGCGTCAGCACATCGCGGTGAATCAGGTTGGCGCTGACCTCGCCGGTGAAAATGCTATTGCGATATTCCGCAGGCCAGGCGTCTCCGGTGTAGACCGTGCCGCCGCTGGCTCCGCTGAAATATCCGCCGACGTGTTCTTTACGGTTCAAACCTTGTTCGTCATAACGTTGTTGGCGCAAAGCCGTGCGCTGTTTACGCCATTCCTGCGGCCCAGTTAAAGGGAAAATCTGTCCTGAAACTACACCACCTTCGTAAATGTTCAGCGCGACGGCAGGAACTTCCAGCAACGGAGCGCGGCTCAGGTATTTGTACGGCAAAACGACTTGGCGCAAGTGAGTCGTGTTTTCGGTGATGAATTCATTGCCCCATTCGTCAAAGGTCAACCCGAATTGCGCAATGCCGGAGCTGTTTTCCCCCACGTCTTTCGTCGGATTGTAGCGAAAATCCGTTCCGCGAACCAACAAAGCTTCACGCTCAGGGTGCGCGGGCGATGTGATGCGACCTTCGCGTCCGTGATTGGCGAAATAAATCCAGTTATCAATGCCATACCGCGGATTGGTGATGCGCGCTTCCGGGTTCACTTTTGGAAAGCCCGTGAACAAAACTTGTTTGATGTCGGCTTTGCCGTCGCCGTCCGTGTCCTTCATCCAGTAAATGTCCGGCGCGCTGGTCACAATGACCCCGCCTTTCCACGGCAAAATGCCGCTGGCTTGCAACACCTGGTCGGCGAAAACCACCACGCGTTCATATTTGCCGTCGCCGTCGTTGTCTTCCAACAATTTGATGCGCGACCGTACAGGTTTGCCCGGCGGAGGATCGTCCGGGTAATCCAGCATTTCGGCGACGTAAATCCGCCCGTTTTCGTCAAAGACCATTTCGGTCGGCGACATTACCTGCGGTTCGGTCAGGAAGATTTCGACATTGAACTCTTCGCTGAGGTGCATTTTCGCCAGCGATTCCTGCGCGGTGTAAGCAGGCTGTTCGGCGCTTTTTTGCGGAGTCTTGCTGCACGCGGCAAACACGAGCAACAACAGGACAACAAGAACGATTCGAGTTTGTTTCATAGGGCAGGTTTGAGTGTGAATTTCGGTATTGGGCAATTAAGACAGATTGCGTGACATTTGAAAATCATCTTTACCGCAGAGGCGCAAAGAACGCAGAGGAAGCGCAGAGATTTTCAACCTAAGCTCTGCGAAACCTCTGCGGGACTCTGCGCCTCTGCGGTGAAATCCATTCATCTGAAGTCTTCGCCGACTAGTCAGCTCCCACTTCAGCTTTTGCGCGCGTCAGTTCCTGGCGAACCTGTTCAGGCGCGGTTCCGCCGGTTTGCCGTTTGCCCACCAGCGAACTCTCCAGCGAAATGGCGTCGAACAGATCCTGCTCGAACAACGGCGAAAACTGTTGGCATTCAGCCAGACTCAGTTCGCCAAGTTCCTTGCCTTGTTCGATGGCAAACACGACGATGCGACCAATGACTTCGTGCGCTTTGCGAAATTCCAGGCCTTTGCGAACCAGATAATCCGCCAGATCGGTGGCGTTGGTGTAATCACGAATCGCCGCCGCGCGGGCGCGTTCGCGGTTGAGTTCGATGTTGCGCAAGACGGTTGCCGTCACGCGCAAACTGTCGGACAAGGTGTCAATCGTGTCGAACAGCGTTTCCTTGTCTTCCTGCAAGTCTTTGTTGTAAGCCAGCGGCAAGCCTTTCGCCATCGTCAGCATCGCCATCTGGTGACCGAACACGCGCGCCGATTTGCCGCGAATCAATTCCAGCGAATCGGGATTTTTCTTTTGCGGCATCAAACTGCTGCCGGTGGAAATCGCGTCGCCGAGTTTGATGAAGCCGAATTCCTGCGTCGAATAAATAATCAAATCTTCGGCCAGCCGCGACAGGTGCATCATCGTCAACGCCGCGAAGCTGACGAATTCGACGATGTAATCGCGGTCGCTGACAGCGTCAATGCTGTTGCGCGTCACGCCGTCAAACCCAAGTTCCGCCGCCATCCATTCGCGGTCAACCGGAAAATTCGTTCCGGCCATCGCTCCCGAACCGAGAGGCAACACGTTGACGCGTTTTTTGACATCGGCCAGTCGCGCCCGGTCGCGCGACAGCATTTGAAAATACGCCAGCAGAAAATGCGCGAACAAAATCGGCTGGGCTTTTTGCAGGTGCGTGTAACCCGGCAGCGGATCGCTTTCGTACCGTTCGGCCAGTTCAATCAACGTGCGTTGCGTGTCGCGGATGACGTCGTCCAAGCGTTCGATTTCGCCGCGCAAAAACAATCGCGTGGCCACGGCGACTTGATCGTTACGGCTGCGTCCGGTGTGCAGCTTGTATCCAACCTGGCCGATCAATTCGACCAGACGCGATTCGATAAAGCTGTGAACGTCTTCGGTATTGGAAAATTCCGGGCGATCCAGAAAGGCAGGGTCAGTGACCAGGTCGGCGATTTTCTGCAAGCCCTGCGTAATGATTTCAACTTCGGCATCGGGCAAGACGCCTGCTCGCCCCAACGCGCGCGCGTGAACGGCGCAGGCTTGCAAGTCGGCGAAAATCAATCGGCGGTCAAATCGAAAGCTGGCATTGAATGCGGCAAAGTGTCGGTCGGTTTCGCCGGTAAATCGGCCTCCCCATAAGTTCATAGTTCGCAGTTCGCGGTTCACAGTTCGCAGCCGATTGCTCACGTGAACTGTGAACAGCGAACTGCGAACTGCGAACTCAATTCGTCCTTTTCATAACGTGAGTTTGAATCAGTTTGATGACCAGATCAGCTTCCTGTTGTGTGCCGCTGCCGGGTTCGAACACGAACTGGCGGCGTTCGCCGGTCACATTGATGAGGTTGCTGCTGGCAGTCAGGATTTTCGACAATTCCTTGATTTGGGCGCCGAGAACAGTAGCCAGAATTTTATTGCTCGGATCGGTGACTTCTACCTGGCCGGGGCGAATGCGCAACCAGCCGGTGCGCGCTTCTTCCCACCCGGTTTTCCCGTTTCTCAGTCGAGCCATTCGTCGCCACTGCGCGTCATACGAGATTTTGACAATGGCCGCGCCATTCAGCTTGATAGCCTGCTCCATCGCCTGTTCGGCTTTGCCGACATCATTTTTGTTGTACAGGTAAATGATCCCCAAAAATTCAAAGGCTCCGGCTTTACTGCTGTCGGCTTTGGCCAGTTCTTCCAGTTTGGCCATAGCTTCGTCTGCCGAAGCCGCATCGCTTTCGCGATAATTGATGACAATCTGATTGAAGCGTTCGTTATAAACGATTGGCGTCAACCCCAGTCGAGTGACTTTCAGAGAAAACGGCACGGCGGATTTTTTGGCTGCGCCAACAACTCGCACGCGATATTCGCCATCGGCAGGCAAGCCGCCTGCAGGCGTGTTGATCTTGAATGCTCCGGCCTGGTCTTTCGTGATGGGAATTTCAACGTTGTCTTTGCCCACAAGCTGCAATCCCAAAGTCGCGTCCGAACTGAGAAGCTGGAACGAGAGCAAGTCTTCGCTTTTGGCGTTCAAAATATGATCTTCGAACAATCCACCATTGGCAGCCTTTTCCGATCCGCGCGGATCAATGCGTCCTTTGACTTCCTGGTCGAATACCAGCGTCGGCGTCACCGGAGCGGAAGGTTTGGCCGTAGCCTTCGCGCCGGGTTTCGGCGTCGGCGTTGGTTTGGCTCCGGGTAATTCGCCGGTTCCACTTTGCGCGTAAAGCTGGCAATCAGCGCTGAACGGGGACAAGACAAACAATGCCACAACAACGACAGGCAAAACGTTCAGTTGACTCTTCATAACTCTACATCTCTGGAAAAAGCCGGTGTCCTCAGTCCGCATCCTTGGCCAGACGGAAACCGGTCTTGGAATAATCCGGGGTGACAGACTTGGGCCAATCTTTGCGACCCGCAGGCCAACCGCTTCTAAGCGTGGCCGTCGCGTCGGAAAAATTCGTATTGAAGGAACCGCCGCGAATCACCTTCAGGTTTTTGTATCCGGCAGCAGGCGGATTGATCGTGCCTCCGGGATATGCCTTGTAATCGCTGGCCGTCCATTCCCACGCGTTGCCGATCATATCCTGCACGCCAAACGGACTCGCTCCGGTGGCAAACTGGCCCACCGGGGAAAGCTGATTCAACCCGGCGCCGTCTTTCAAGACGTTGGCTGCGCCGTCCAGCCATTTGGCTCCCCACGGATACAGATTGTCGGGATTCGATCCGCGAGCGGCATATTCCCATTCTTCTTCTGTGGGCAACCGTTTCCCTGCCCATTTGGCAAACGCATTGGCGTCTTCCCAACTGACATCGGTGACAGGGAGTTTTTCGCTGCCCGCCGGAACCGTTCCTCCGCTCCACGAGGGCGGCGCAGCGTATCCGGTCTGAGCAATAAACGCCTGATATTCTTCGTTGGTGACTTCGGTTTTGCCAATGTAAAAAGCCTTGAGCGTGACGACGTGCGATGGAGCTTCGTTTTCCTTGCCGCCGTCGCGTCCAACCTGCAACACGCCATTGATGACCAGCACCATTCCATCGGGCGCAGATGCTTGCGGAAATTGATTGCTGGACGTGGCTGGCGAAGCCGAGGTGGACGCCGTTTGCGAAGTCGAGTTCGTCACGGTTGACGGCTTTTCTTCACCACCGCCCAACATCCACGCGCCGAACACCGCCAGCAACACCAACAACGCGCCGACACCGATCAGCAAGGGCGTCCGCGATTTTGCCGGAGCCGGTTCGGGAGCTTTGGCCACCGAAGCCGGTTTTGCCGCCGGAGCAGGTTTCGCGCTTTCCACCGGCTTGGCTGGTTCAACTTTGGGCTTCTTACCTGCCTTTTCTGATTTCTTTTCTGACTTGGGCGGTTCTTGTTTGGCAACAGATGCAGGCTCTTTCGCCACAGGCGGAATCGGCTCGGGCGTATCCATCACCTGCGTTTTCAGATCAATCGTTCCAAGCTTCTGTTCGCCGGTCGTTTTCGATGGAGTCAGAACTTCAGTGCCGGGCGAAGGCAACACATCCGTCGCCGATTTTCCGAGCGTGTCAGTTGAGGAAGGACTGACGACCGTATCGTAACTTTGCCGCGAAGTTTCCAGGCGAGGCTGGCCGCCGGTGTTTACCGCTGGTTTCAAGATTTCAGTGGCATTTTCTTGACTGACGACCGGTGGCGTAACCGTTTTTTGTTCGCCGGAATCGCTGAATCGCACAGTCGAGCCTTCATAGTTGGCTTCGCTGCGCAAGGCCAGGTCGAAATCGCGCGCCAGTTCAATGGCGTTCTGTGGACGCGAATTCGCTTCCTTGCTCATCGCACGCAAGACCACACGTTCAATCGCAGGGTTCAATGCCGGATTCAGTTCGCGCAAAGGCCGCGGCTGTTCGGTGACGTGTTTGATCGCAACGCCCGTCGGAGTTTTGGCGACAAACGGCACGACTCCGGTCAGCATTTCGTAGAGCACCACCCCAAGGCTGTAAATATCCGAACGCGAATCGGCTTCTTCGCCCTGGCACTGTTCGGGCGACATGTAATGCGGAGTTCCGATGACCGTGCCGACGTTGGTCAGGCGCTGCTCTTCGATGCTGAGCGTATCCAGCGCCTTGTCGGCCAATTTGGCGATGCCGAAATCCAGAATCTTGATGTGGTCTTCATCGTCGTGCGTGTCCAGCAGATAGATGTTGTCCGGTTTGATGTCGCGGTGAACGATGCCGTTGCGATGTCCGGCGTCGAGCGCCGCGCAGGCTTGCCGCATGATTCCGTACGCACGTTTCGGCGCGACGGTGCCGGATTCCACCAACAATTGGCGCAGGCTGCGACCAATCAACAATTCCATGACGATGTAAGCCGTGCCATCTGTGTCTTCGCCGAAATCGTGAATGACCACCGCGTTCGGGTGATGAAGCATCGCGGCGGCGCGAGCTTCCCGATAAAACCGCTGGCGCGTTTTTTCGTTTTCGATTACGTCGGGGCGCAAAACCTTCACCGCCACGGTGTCACCAATGTGCAACCGGCGCGCGCGGTAAATTTCGCCCATGCCTCCGCTGCCGATGCACTGGTCAAGCTGGTAACGCCCGCCCAGCACACGACCGACTTGTGTGCCGACGGCAGTGGGTTTGGCGGATTCTCCAGCGTCAGAATCGGCAATTCGCGTCTTCAGATGATCGGTGCTGGATACGGCGGTATCGTGGGACGGGGCTTCAGGCGGTGTCATTTTGGTTGCGACTAAACCCGCGCCGCAAGCGTCGCACTTTGTCGCGCCCGCAGCCAATTTAGTTCCGCAGTTCGTACAGTAAGTCATGAATCTCTGTTCGACTCCATTTGCTCAAATGCAAAAGTCTAAAAAGCAATCGCGTACCGGCTGTTTTATTTTTGGCGAGGCCAATGAACACTCACAAAAAAAGCGTGCGTAGTCTAAATCAATCGCGCCGAGATGCAAACTTCGTGGTCAGTTGTCGGTGCTCGGTGGGCGATGATCGGGATTCGCTCACTAAACCGACAACCGGTTACGCACGGTTCAAACTGTCTGCTGCCAACGCGCGAACAATGGCTTCGCCAGTGTGTTCTTTCGGCTGGATGTGAACATCCAGCCCATGCAATTGTGCGGTTTCGGCGGTCACCGGCCCAATGCAAGCAACACGGCAATTCATCAAGCGCGGTGTCAGATGATCGGTTTCCAAAATCGCCGCCAGATTCGCAATTGTCGAAGGGCTTGTAAACAGGATGTAATCGGCTGCGGCATCGCGAATCAATTGCATCACGTTCTGACCAGTCGAAGCGGGCAATACCGTTTGGTACGCCTCCACGACTTCGACATAGACGCCAATTTTTTCCATCGCCGGGCGAATCACATCGCGTGTGGTTTTCGAAGCTGGCAACAACATCTTCGACCCGCGCAGCCGCTGGCCAACGCCGAATCGTTTAATGAAATCTTCGACCAGCGATTCGGCGGTAAAGCGTTCGGGCATGACGTCCACCGAGATGTTTTCTCGCATCAACCGTTCAGCGGTCTTTCGCCCCACCGCGCAAACCTTGTGCGCCATCAATTCCGCGCGCCCGTGTCCGGTTTCGTCCAATCGTTGCAAAAAGTATTCAACGCCGTTCGCGCTGGTGAAGACCAGCCAGTCAAACCAGCTTAGCTTTGCCAGCGCGGCATCCAGTTGCTCCCAGCTTGACGGTGGTTTGATTTCAATCGTCGGGCAGGCGATGACCTCCGCGCCGAGCTTTTCCAAAAAGCGAACCATCTCGCTGCTTTGTTTCGGCGAGCGGGTGACAATCACTTTGCGCCCGGCCAACGGCTGTTCGGCATTCGGCACGGTATCGTGAGTGTCAGCGACTTGAGCTTCTCTTGCTATGTGTTTTTCTGTTGATTCTGGCGTTGCCTCGGCAGGTTTGGCTGGGGAAGCCTGAACAGGCGGCGCATTTGTCACAGAAGACGCAGGTCGCTGACGCTCCCCGTACTGCAACAATTCGTGCGCGCCAGCTTGAATCAAGCGTTCGGCCAATTGCGCGCCAAGTTCTTCAGCGTGATGCGCGGAACCTTCTGCCTGCAAACGAATCAATTGCCGGCCTTCGACATCGGCAACCAACGCTTCCAACCGAAGCCGCTCCTTGCCGTCT
>JAEUQP010000402.1 GCA_016789645.1 Acidobacteriota bacterium
CCGATGTTCAGCAATCCGCATTTGAATGTCAGCGAAACCGCCAGCCCGGTGAAAATCAGCGGCGTGGCGTTAAACAGCGTGTAGCCCCAGTTGTCCCAGGTGAATTTGCCGGTCGCTTCGAACAAACCGAAGGAACTGGAAATCAGCAGCCGATAGACAGCAATCGGGTTGTCGCCAATGGCCAGCACAATCAATCCGCCAATGGCAAACGCGGCCAGCACGGCGATCAATGGGAAAAGCAGTTCTCGGAGGAGTGTTTTCATGCGATCAATGTCCTGGCCCTAACAATACGGCGTTCAGAAACATCACGTTCAAACCATCCATGAATGCGCGATAGTTTGGGTCTTCGGCAAAACCGACAATGTTGCCGCGTCCAACGCGCGAATGAAGCAAGAAGGCCTTGTTCGGAAGTTGTTTCCGCGCGTCATCCCACATAAAGCCGCTGGCAAAGAATTTGTCTTCCGGCAGATACACCGCGACGTTTGTGCCGCGATCCAGTTTGACCAGCGAAAAAATGCGGTTGCTGTCTACCAGCACCGTCGTCGTGTCACCGTATCCGAATCCCAGCCAATGCGAGCGATCCACCCGAACACGCAGAATGGCTCCCGAAGTCGTGCTCGGAAACTCATCCGTCGGTTCGATGGCTTTTTCAATCGGATCAGCGGGCGGAGCTTTTGCCGCGTCCTCTTTCTTTTCCGCTTTGGGATCCGTTTTTTCGCGCTTCTCGCGTTTGGTCGCCAGTAAATTGACACGCTCCTCAGCCAACCAGGCCGTTGCCCCGCCAATTCCAATCAGCGTTCCACCGCGTTGCACCCAGTCACGCAAACTGGCTCCGTCGCCGAGTTGCGCCGTGTATCCGCCAAACGTGTCCGGCAGAATCAGCACGTTGTAGCGGCTCAGGTCGGCGCCGCGCAATTGATCCGCGCGAATCGTCGTCACCGGGTAGCCATATCGCTGTTCGATCAAATACCGCAACCAACCGACCGAATTTCCTGACACCGGTTGGTTGTAGGCAATCGCCACACGTGGGCGCGGCAGGAAACTAACATTGTTGCTGCCAAAGTTTGGGCCGTCTTCAACCCAGGCAGTGTCAGTCGGATAAACATCTACGCCATGCTCAGCAGCCAACTTGGTCATTCGTTCATGCAAATTCGCCGGGTTGTCTTTCAATTTGACGACCAGCGTTCCGGCAGGAAAATCCGTCCCATTCAGCTTGAAGCCTTTGTCATAACTGTGAACGCGCACATCCTGACGGAACAGATCTGCCAGCGCCGAAGCCGCCGATTGTGTTCCCCACGGAATCAAATACGCCAGCTTTGCCTGCCCACCGCGCAACTGCCCAACCGGCTTCGGCAACTCCTTCAACACGGTTGCCTGTACCGACGAAACTTGTTCGGCGACATAACAAGGCACGTCGAATAGAAACGGCAATGACCAGCCCGTGACATCATAAAACTCTTCGCGTTGGCGCAGTTTGTTGCGGCGGCGTTGTTCGTCCAAAAACTCCTTGTCCTGATCGGTCTGCTTGTCCATCAGAGTTTTCAGCAACCGCTTGGCAGGTTGATCCAGCGAAAGAATGAAACTGCCCGCCGGAAATTCGCGCGCTTGTAACTGGCCTTCGTTGTAATCGCGCGTTTTCGGATTGTTGAAAGCCGCGTCGGCGCGTTTGACCTCGATGCCGGACATCATCAGCGTCGCCGCCAACCGAGCCGCACGGTTCGGATCGTTGCCCGGAGCGATGATGTATTCCTTGACCGTGCCGGTTTTACCTTCTTCGATGGCGGTGCGGCGATGATCGTAAAAATGCCTAAGCAGGGCTTCGCGATTTTTGGCTGTGCTTTCAATGGTCGCCAGCGCCGCGACGAAATGATGCTGCACCGAATCGCGGTAATGCATCGTCGTTTCATCATCGCGCCGAGCTAGCAACCCGCGCACGCTGGCTTGTTCATACGTCATGCCAATCGAACCGTGAAAGAGCGGCCAGCCTTCGCCGTACCCCGGATAAAACGAATCGTAGCCTTCACGCGTGAAGTAATCGAATTTGAATCGGTCGAACCACGCGGCGTTGTTACGGCCAAGCCGGTTCAGCCAATCGAGCTGCGCTTTGGTCAAATTCGGATTCCAGGGCAAGGCTGGCGGCGCAAAGTAAAAGCTGCTGTTGGTTCCCATTTCGTGTTGGTCGGCGACGACCTGCGGAAACCATTCCAGGTAGGTTTTCGTGCGCCCGCGGGTTTCCGGTTGGGATTGCGCAAACCAGTCGCGGTTCATGTCGAACAGATAATGATTCGTCCGTCCACCCGGCCAGACTTCGTTGTGTTCGGCAGATTGCAGGTCGGCATCCGGGAAGCGACCTACGTTCTGGCGAAAGTAATTGATGAAGCGGTCGCGCCCGTCGGGATTCTGCATCGGGTCAATCAACACGATGGAATTCTTCAATGCCGCCGTCGCAACTTCATCGTTTTGCGCCGCCAGCAAGTGGTACGCCGTCATCAACGCCGAATCCACACCGGAAATTTCGTTGCCGTGAACTCCGCAAATCAGCCACACTGACGATGGCAGCGACGCGATCAACGAATTGGCGTCGTTGGCCGAAAGTTTGCGCGGGTCGGCCAGCCGCTGCATTCCGGATTTGATTTCATCCAACCGGGCGATGTTCGTCGGCGAACCAATCGCCATCACGTACAACGCGCGACCTTCCCAGGTTTCAGCATATTTGAAGACCTTGATGCGAGTCGGCGCAGCTTGCTGCAAGGCCGTCATGTACTTTTCGGCTTCGTGATGCATGGTGATCTTTTCACCAATGTCGTGGCCGACAACTTTTTTCAGTGTGGGAATCGCCGGATCGTATTTCGCGCCAGGCAAAAACTCGAATCCTTGCGCTGCTGCGGCGACAGACATCCACAACAGGCAAATGAAGGCTACAACCGAACGAAGGCCGGAACATCGAATCACAGTAGGTGTCTCCCTGAATTGAATTTTGAATGCGAAGTTGTAAGTGAAGTAACACGCGCGCCGGAAATGCGTCAAGCATCTGCCCAAAACTCATTTGCCGCTGCTGGATCGCTGAAAATCAATCGAACCGTTTCCGCCGCCCGCAATCAGCAACGTCAACGCCATGCTGAACAGCGCCAGCGTATATTCAAAACCGCCGTTATTCAGAAACAATCCGTTTTTCCAATGCACGCCCGCCATGGCAATGCCCATCACAGCGGTCAACAACAACGCTCCAATGCGAGTCATGAAGCCGAACATGACCAGCAATCCGCCGACAAATTCGGCAAATGCCGCCGCCCCCAACCACAACCACGAAGGTTGCAATCCGAACGGCGCAACACCGGAAATCCAGACGGAAAATCCTTTGCCGCCCCACACCCCGAACAACTTCTGCGCTCCGTGAGCGAAAAAGATCACTCCCAACGCCAACCGCAACGGCAGCAAAGCCCAGGTGTTGATCGTCGAAGTCAGACTTACAGCC
>JAEUQP010000434.1 GCA_016789645.1 Acidobacteriota bacterium
GTTTTATCTCCCGCCTGCTCAAATTGCCTGTACAGCGCATCAATCCGCCGCAACGTCGTTTCCGCTTCTTCGAAATTGCCGCCTGCATTCAACCCGCGAACCAGACTTTCGTACGGTTCCGTTGGCGAATCCATTCTGAAAATTTGATCGAACCGAATCGGCAATTCTTCCTGATGGAGGATGCTGGCGATTTCGGCTGGTTCCATCGCGCCGCCTTCGCCATATTCAGCAACCAGGGCTTGATTGATGATTTCGATTTCCCGGGCGGTCACTTCGCCCATCGCCTCGCGGTCGTAAATTTCCAGAACCAGTTGCTGTTTGGTTGGGCGCTTCATCGGTCGGTGGCCGGTGATTGGTGATTGGTGATTGATGATCGGCGGATGACACTGATTAAATCAGTCAGCGGCAACGGATCACCGATCACCATTTGTATGCTTGACGCTTTCAATAAAGATTTCATTCAGCGACGGCGCGACAAGTTCAAAGCGAGTGATTTGCGCGCCGCTAACCAGCAAATGCCGCAACAGGGCTTGCGGATCGTCGTGATTGTTTAAGCTGACTTCGGTGAAATCGCGCCGCCGCTCGATTTGGCCGACCGCCGGATACGAAGCCAAAGCCGATTCAAAATTGTCCCCGTCAATGGCAATGTAGCGCCAGCCAAAACTGTGTTTGATTGCGCGCACCGAACCGCCCAGGATTTTTTGCCCGCGATTGATCAAACAGATTTCGTCGCACAACTCTTCGGCCTGTTCCATCAAATGCGTCGAAAAAATGATCGTCCGGTTCTGCTGTTTCAATTCCTGAACGATTTCTTTCAACAATCCGGCGCTGACCGGATCAAGCCCCGAAAACGGTTCGTCCAGAATGACCAGTTCCGGTTCGTGCAGAATGGTCGAAACGAATTGAATTTTCTGCTGCATGCCTTTCGACAATTCTTCCCACTTTTTCTGCTTCCACGCGGTCATTTCGATTCGTTCAAGCCAGCGATCAATGCGCCGTTCCGCTTCGGCGTGCGCCAATCCTTTCAGTTCGGCAAAAAAGACGAGCTGTTCGCCGACCTTCATCTTTTTGTACAAGCCGCGATCTTCCGGCAAATAGCCGACTCGTTCCTGTAACTTGTTGTTCATCGGCTGGTCGAACAGCCGGATTTCTCCAGCGTCCGGCATGGTGATGTTGACGATCATCCGAATCGTCGTGGACTTGCCTGCGCCATTCGGCCCCAGCAGTCCAAAGATGCTGCCTTGTTCGACATCCAGGGAAAGATTGTTGACGGCAACAAAATCCCCGTAACTTTTGCTGACATTGCGGACAGATATTGCGTTGGGCATAAGTTTGTATCGTGTTGGAGTTTGTAAACGCA
The DNA here is from genome assembly GCA_016789645.1 of Acidobacteriota bacterium. Classification (GTDB taxonomy): domain Bacteria; phylum Acidobacteriota; class Blastocatellia; order RBC074; family RBC074; genus RBC074. The sequence goes on from JAEUQP010000434.1 coordinate 1,361, forward strand.
CGTATGCTACTTCAGGCAATTGTGATTGCCAACCAATCACACTGCCGAGATAATGGGCTTCAAATTCCGACTTTGCTTTTATGGAGGTTAACAATGCCAGGCACTGCAATAGCGACGTTCCAACTACCGGATACGCTGCCGCGAGATCGTGCGGTCGAGCTTGATTTGGTGGAAGGTGTGCTGATTTTTCGAGCATCGCAAACCGTTCGTGACCGGATTGAGACCTTGTTGGAAAAGCAGCAAGCTCTTGGACTGACGGAAGCCGAAGAACTTGAGTTAAGCCAATACGAAGAACTCGACGATTACCTCAGCTTACAGAATCGTCTGGCCCGCAATTATTTCTTAACACAACAGGAAAAAGCTGGTGGCTAGCAAAATCTCCGAAGAACTTCAGCGCGTAGTCCGTGTTCGCGCTGATTTTTTATGCGAGTATTGCCACGCTCAGGAAGCTTGGCAACACATTCCTTTTACAATTGACCACTTGATCCCTAAAAGCGTTGGCGGAAAAAATCTGCCGGAGAATCTGGCTCTTGCCTGCTTTCACTGCAATCGAAGTAAATCTGCTCGCTTGACTGCCATTGACCCATCAACTGGCGAAGTTGTTCTGCTTTTCAATCCTCGCCAACATCTCTGGAAAGAGCATTTCGTTTGGGACGCCAATGGATTGTACATCGTGCCACTGACCGCCATTGGACGTGCAACATGTGACTTATTGGATTTCAACAGAGAACGAGCCGTACGGATTCGGCAGGCAGATTTGGAAGTAAAGCGCCATCCGCCAGCAGGCGATCCCATTCTGGCGGCTGATCCAACTTTCGAGCGATAGTTCGGCTAAGCAGAAGTTCAGGATTTTGACTCGACGCTTCTTGCGGCGCTCGGCTATAATCCCGATCGGTTCAATGACCTGCAAATTCCGTATCCCCAAAGAGTTTCAGCGAACGCGAGAGAAACCCAGATGGCCAGTTTTCGAGTCAGAACACCAGCCGAATATTTGAAGCTGTTGTGGCGGCGGCGCTATTTCGTGCTGGTTCCCAGCATCGTGGTCGCTTCGGCCATGGGATATGCCATTTACAAATTGCCCAACGTGTATGAATCGCGCACGACGGTCATTGTTGACCCGCCAAAGGTTTCGGCCAATTACGTTCAACCCGTCAATCAGATTGATCTGAATTCCCGGCTCAATTCGATTCAAAAACAGGTCACCAGTCGCACGGAATTGCAGCGGCTGATTAATCGGTATGGGCTGTATCCGGATTTGATGGCTCGCAACACGCCCATCGAATTGGTGATTGACGAAATGAACCGGTACATTTTTGTGCAACCATACAGCGCGGCTTCCGGCGTGTACGCCTTTCAGATTTCGTATCGTGGACCTGATCCGCGAACCGTACGCGATGTGACGGCGGAACTGGCAGCGCGATTCATTGACGCCAATTCCGACGAAACCCGCCGTCAGGTGTACACCACCATTGATCTGCTGGAAGGCCGCATCAACGAAGTCAAAACCGAACTGGAAAAAATCGAATCGGAACGCGCGGGCTTTCTGGTCAACAATCCCGACGCCGTTACCGGTCAGGAACAAAACCTGCTCGGCCAGATGAACAGCCTGAGCATGATTCGCCAGTCGCAGCAAAATTCGATTGATTCGCTGCGCAGCCAGATCACCATGAGCGAACAGGTGCTGGCCAATTTGAAAACGCAGGAAAGCACGGAACCGGAAGCACCGCTGGCTGCGGGGCAAACCGAAGGCCAGTTGCGCGCCAAACGTGCCGAACTCGAAGGGCAATTGAAACAGTTGCTGGTCACGTACACGGAAAAATACCCCGAAGTCATCAAGCTGCGCGTGCAGCTCGAATCCATCAACCGTGAACTGGACGACCTGAAAGTCAAAACCGAGCAGGAACGTTTGACCAAACGCGCTGCCAAAACTGCCAATCCGCAGATTGCGCAACTGGAAATCAAACTGGCCGCCGACCGTGCCGATCTGGTGCGCAAAAATGCCGAACTGGAGCAAACCAATCGTCAGTTGAACGATCTGCAAAACCGGTTGCGAAATTCGCCGATTCTGGCGACGGAAGCGACCAAAATCGAACGGGATTACAATACGCTGCGAAAACGTTACGAAGATTTGCTCTCGATGCGCGACAACGCCCGATTCGGCGCCAAGGTCATCAACGATTTCAGCGGCGAAACTTTTCGCATGGCCGACCCAGCGAATCTGCCGGAAGCGCCCGCTTCGCCCAAACGAAACATGCTGTACCCGATGGCGCTGATTGTCGGTTTGCTGAGCGGATTGATTGCCGCCGCCGCCGTCGAAGCGCGCGCGTTGCTGACCATTCGCGACTCGCGCGACGTGGCGCATTACACGCGCTTGCCGCTGTTGGTCACCGTTCCGAAAATCGTCACCGAACCCGAACGCCGTCGCCAACCGATGCTCAGTGCGATAAAGGTTTTCGGCGTCATTGCGCTGATCCCGTTGGCGGCGTTTTTGCTGTATCAAGGAATCAAATTTTCGCGGTTGCTGAGTATGGTCACAGGGAGTTATTAAAAAACAGTCGGTTGCCGGGATTCGGTAGTCAGAAGATAAAGACACATGGCTACCGACTACTCATTTATGTATCTTCAATTTTACGGTCTAAAAGACATTCCGTTCAGTTTGACGCCTGATCCGCGTTTTCTGTACTTCACGGCCAGTCACCGCGAGGTGATGGCGAATTTGCATTACGGCATCCAGCACGGCAAAGGCTTGATCGTAGCGACGGGTGAGGTCGGAACCGGAAAGACCACGATGCTGCGCGCGATGATTGCCCGGTTGGATCGCAGCGTGCTCAGTTCGTACATTTTCAATCCGGGGCTGACCGTGCCGGAGTTGTATCAGCATCTGGCTGTGGATTTCGGCTTTGCGCCGTTTACATCCAAAGCCGAAGCGCTGCAAAAGTTCGGTCGGTTGCTGATGATGCGGCATTCGCGCGGTTTGCGAACCGTGTTGGTGGTGGACGAAGCGCAAGGGTTGTCGCGCGAATTGCTGGAAGAAATTCGACTGCTGCTGAACTTTGAAACCTACACCGAAAAACAATTGCAGATTGTGCTGACCGGCCAGCCGGAATTGCGCGCCTTGCTGAACAGCGCCGAATTGCGACAGTTGAAACAACGCATCAGTTTGCGCTGCGAAATCAAACCGCTCAAAGCTGACGAAATTTCCGAATACATTCGCACGCGGTTGAAAATCGCCGGAGCCGCCCGGTTGGAATTATTCACGCCGGACGCCGTGGCATTGATTTACCGCGCATCGGAAGGCATTCCACGACTCATCAACAACATTTGCGACAACGCGCTGTTGAACGGATACGCTGCCAATGAGCGAACAATTGGCGCCGACATCATTTCCGAAGTCGCCGATTCGCTGGATTTGCTGCAACCGATGATCGAAGACAATCCGCTGGATGTAATGACAGGCTCTTTGCCGCCGATGCCGGTGATGCGCAATGAAATCGTCATGAACTGGTTGCCGGAATCGCAATTGCCCGAACTAGACGACACGCAATTGGGCGTGCCCAAATCTTCGCGCCGCCGTTCTCAGCGTCGCCGAGAAGC
>JAEUQP010001096.1 GCA_016789645.1 Acidobacteriota bacterium
TCATTCTCAATGGAGATTCAGGTTTATGCTTAAAAAAGTTTTCTTTCTTGTTTCATGCTTCTTGTTGTTGGTTGCGGCAGGATGTTCCAAGCAGCCTGCTGCTCCGGCAACCAAACCTGCCACAACGCCTCAACCGGCAACCGTACCGGAATGGAAATCCGGTTATCGTGTATTTGTCACCAACGAAACCACGGGCGATTTGAGCATCATTGATGGTTCAACGCTGGAAGTTCTGGCGAACATTCCGCTGGGCAAACGTCCGCGCGGAATTCATGCCAGCCACGACGGCAAAACGATCTATGTTGCGTTAAGCGGTTCGCCGCAAGCGCCGCCGGGCGTGGATGAAAACACGCTGCCGCCGCCCGACAAAAGCGCTGACGGCATTGGTGTATTCGATGTCGAGACAAACAAATTGTTGCGCGTTCTGGAAGGTGGCTCTGACCCGGAAAATTTCGATATCAGCAGCGACGGCAAAACGCTGTTTGTGTCCAACGAAGACATTTCCGGACTCAGCTTTCTGGACATCGCTTCGGGAAAAGTTCTGCAAACCATCAAAGTCGGCGGGGAACCGGAAGGTGTTCGATTGGCTCCGAACGGCAAAACGGTTTATGTGACTTCGGAAAACGACAGCGCCGTGGAGGTGGTGGATGTCGCCAGCCGAAAGTTGCTTAAAACCATCAAGGTCGGAAAACGCCCGCGCAATATCGTCTTTTTGCCAGATGGATCACGCGGTTACGTCAGCGCGGAAAACGATGGAACTGTGGCGGTGTTCGACCCTGTGAAAAACATCAAACTGCAGGACATTCAGCTTGGCACGGCGGGCGAAATCAAGCCGATGGATTTGGCGTTGTCGCCTGACAACAGCAAGCTTTATGTCAGCGCCGGTCGCGGCAAAAAAGTGTTCGTCGTGGATACCAAGACAAATCAGCCATCGGTTTCGTTTGAAGTCGGCATGCGTCCGTGGGGCATTGCCGTTTCCCCTGATGGCAAGATGCTGTTTACTGCCAATGGACCCTCCAACGATGTTTCCGCCGTTGATCTGGCCAGCCAGACCGTTGTCAAAAAAATCAAAGTGACCGGCAGTCCCTGGGGAGTGTTGATTCTCAGTCGTTGAAGTGACGGCTTTTCAAATTTAGGCAGGCCGATCTGGTCAGGCATCTGGTCGGCTTGCCTAAAGACGTTTCTCATGTTTTGATAAGGTTAGACCAAGCATCCGCGACAATGAAGTATCCGAATACCGGATGTAAGCCAGCCATTTGATCTCCAAGCAGTCTGCAATGCGCTCCCAATCCATCAGGAGTGTGTCTGCCAAACTTTAACAACAGAATTTCAACATAGGAGAGGTTATGCATTCGAACACAAGCAAGACAATCTTTCGCCTGTTTCTGATACCGATCATGCTGTTTGGTTTGCTATCAGCCGCTCTCGGTCAGGGGCTAACCGGCCAAATCTCCGGGACGCTGAATGATCCCAACGGCGGAGCCATTCCCAACGCCAAAGTGGAAATCATCAATGAACAAACCGCCCAGTCCAGGGAAGTCATGTCTGACAGTTCTGGCAATTTTGTTGTGACCCAATTGTTACCGGGCAAGTATACGGTTGTCGTTACAGCCAACGGATTCAAACGGTTCGAGCGAAAGGGAATCGTCCTGACGGCGAACGAGCGGGTCAATGTGCAAACCTTGACGCTGGAAGTCGGCGATGTCAGTCAAACTGTGACGGTCACCGCTGAACAAACGTTTATTAAAACCGAAAGCGCCGAACGCGCCGGATTGATTGACGAACAGCAGATTCAGAGCATCGCGCTGAAAGGTCGCGATTACATGGGCTTGGTCAAATTGCTGCCCGGCGTGGTGGACACCGCCAACCGTGAAGCACCCGGATGGAACAATCTGGTCGGCGTCAGCATCAACGGCAGCCGTCCCGGTACGATCAATCTGACGCTCGATGGCGTTTCGTCGCTCGACACCGGTTCGCAGTTGGGGCCGTATCTGGCTCCGGGACTCGACGCCATCGGCGAAGTCAAAGTGCTGCAAACCAACTATCAGGCTGAATATGGACGCAGCAGCGGCGGCACGATCAACGTCGTTATCAAAAACGGCACGCGCGATTTTCATGGCGGCGGGTTTTATCTCAAACGTCATGAACAGTTCAATGCCAACGAATTTTTCAACAATTTACGCAACCAAGCGAAACCGCGTTACCGCTTTAATTACTGGGGCGGCAACATCGGCGGGCCAGTGATCATTCCCGGCACGGGATTCAACAAGAACCGCGACAAGCTGTTCTTTTTCTGGTCGCAGGAATACCTGCCGCGTGTTTACCCAACGCGACAAGGAAACATCACGTACCCGACCGCGCTGGAACGGGCAGGCGATTTTTCGCAAAGCTTTGACACCAACGGGCGGTTGATTCCTGTGCGCGACCCGCAAAAAAC
>JAEUQP010000477.1 GCA_016789645.1 Acidobacteriota bacterium
AAAGCTCGCTCCATTTTGGAAAGTAGCGACCGCGAAGCTCAAGTTGCGTTGTTGGCTTGTGCGCGCGTGATGCGCGTGGCTTTGTCGGTTGAAGAGGTCGGCAAGCTGTTGACCGCGACGGACAAACAACTTGCGCTGGCCGCCGAACAATACCTGGAAAGCGAAGACAGCCCAGCGGCGCGGAAATTGATTTTGGCTCGGCATCCGAATGAAGCGTTGATTCTGGGCGGCTCTCCCTATTTCAATCCAAAGAGAAAATCCTGGTTAGAGTGGGACGAATGGGAAGACGAGCTTCGTGAAGATGTGAAGCGGGGGCAAGCCGAAGAAGTGTTTGGCGAAATGCAGGTGCATACTTCAGATTCCGGTGGGCCAGCGATATTCTGGCTCGAAGTTCACGTTCGTGGGCAGCAAGCAGTCAGTTGTCGCCGAAAAGATGCCGCGCGAAAAGAATGTCGTTCCCTGACTTCAGAGGAATTGTCCACGATGCGGGATTTGTTCAACGAAGTCCGATTTGATGAATTGCAGCCGCTTTCAGTACCTGGCAGCGGGTATAGCGGCATAATGCAAGAATTCATTTGGCTGAATAAGCGGGGCGGGCGGAGAGTGTATGCCGCAAACCTTAATTTGCTTCACTCAGAAAACTATGGTTGGGGAATGCAGCAGCAAACGCCGCACAATCGAATCAACAAATTTTTCGCCAAACTGAAAACGACCGGAGATTACGAGCTTCGTTATGCGCTGAAAGAAAAGATCAAGGAACTGGAAGTTGTGTCGGCAGATGACAAACTTCCGGTTTCTCAAGTCTGCGGCGAGAACGGCGAAGTTCGCGCGTTGGTGAAGGACGATCCGGGTTATTACGCTCAACCGAAATGGAAAGCGGTTAAAGAAGGAAAGCTCGGCGGCGATGCGGATCAACCAGCACTTTGCCCGATTGTTGATCGGCGCGAAGATTTGCCGGAAGCGATGCGCAACGGCGCGGTATATGCCTATCCGCTGTGGAAGACTCAAACCAAAGATGGCATTGTCCGAAGCATGACCTGGAACGAGCAACATGCTTTATGGTTTGTTACTGCCGGAAGCGAGCCGCGATTGCTGACCAAAGAATCTGAGCAGCCCGAAGCAGTGACTCCTGATGGTCGCTGGCTGATCGCCATAAAACGCAATCGTGACGCTGGCAGCGACTTGCTTCGAATTGATTTGAAAACCGGAGCGACCACTAAAATAGAAGTCGAAGGATGGACTTATCCCATTGTCGTTGACCCGCTAACCGGCAGAATCGTCATTCCCACGTTTCGAGACAATCACAAAATTTATGAAGTGAAGTTGTATTCGCCTGATACCGGCAAGCTGGAAACCGGCGTTGGAGAATTCGAGCCACTGAAGCATCAAAACTACCGCTCGTTGCAGCCCATCACCGGAACGACGACAGAGTTTTGGGCGGCGATTCCCGATCCTGAAAACAAGAAAACCAGAGTTGGGCGGTATGATGCTCGCAATTTCAAGTTCACTTCGTTAATGGAATTGCCGGAAATCGTCTTCAACAGCACCAGCATGTGGGTAGACGAAAAATCGAATTGGCTTTATATCGCCTACAACGGCCATCTGCTTCGGCTGCCGTTTCCGCCTAAAAGTAGCGGTCAGGAAAAACGTTGATTCAGGGAGGCATCTATGAAACGCATCACTGCTTACGGGTTCTTCATCGTCGCGCTGGTGTTGGCGGCGTCTTTTCAAGGGCACACGCAACAACCGGTTCCGGCCTTCGACTTCACGTCCGTCATGGTTCCGATGCGTGATGGCGTGAAACTCAACACGCACATTTTCGCGCCGAAAAATCAGACAGGGCCTTTGCCAATCATTTTGGAGCGGACGCC
>JAEUQP010000496.1 GCA_016789645.1 Acidobacteriota bacterium
CAAACGCAAAGAGTTCGGCGAAATGGGATTTGAAATTACACGCAGCCATCTGAACGCCGACCTGATTCTGGAAATCACGCGCAAACGATTGACGACGCGCTTCACCTGCAACGTCATCGAACCGGTGACGCAGCGCATCCTGGCCGGAACCACGGCCAGTTCACTCGGCGGAGAAATCGAACCGAACCTCGCCGACGCCATCGTCAAAGAACTCAAAGCCAAACGGGCCAAAACCACCCCCTAGCAACTCGATTCGTCACTCGCTCCTCGCACAGACCTGAGATAAATATGCAAGCTGACGAAACGCTTTGCATAGCATAAAATCCAAATAGAAACTGGAGGCCGAAACCTCCCAACTTGCTGGTTTAATTTTCATTGCTTTATCTCGCAATGCTGATACTTTGAGCCAAGATGACGCTATTGAGCGCTCCAATTGAAGACCTGACGACCAGAATGCAAGCCTGCTATTTGCGCTATCAGAAAACATCTGTGTTATCTGAAGATCAGGCTTTGCTCAATGAGTTACTGGCTCAACATGCCGCACTGTTGGCGCAAACCATTATTCGGAAAAAGCTGATCGGCCATCACTCAGCAGATGCTCAGGAAGTTCAACAACAAGTTCACTTGAAATTGCTCGCTCGGTTGCGCTCGACCTCCGAGACGCCGCTTCAGGATTTTCCAGCATATGTTGCAGTGGTTGCGTACAACGCCTGCGCCGAATGGCAACGCCAACGCCAACCTCGCCGGCACGGACTGAAAAACCGGGTTCGATATTTGTTGAATCACACAAATGGCCTGGCATTGTGGGAAGCAACTCCTCGCGTTTGGTGGGGCGGCTACTCAAAATGGCGAGAGCACGAAAAATCCGCGGCCTTGTCTCAACTTCAAGCCTGCCGTTCCAGGTTGCCTAACACAAAAGGGTTGCGCCAATTGGTAACTGCCGTATTTTCACTGGCAAGCCAGCCCGTGGAATTGGACGATCTGGTCAGTTTATTAGCTGATGTACTGGGAATTTCCGACGAAGTGATTGCCTTAGAAAACAATTTCGAACTCCCGGACGAACGTTCCAGCATTGCTTCGGTGGTGGAACGCCGTGCCTGTTTACAACAGCTATGGAATGAAGTCAGAAAATTGCCATTGGCACAGCGGCGAGCGTTGCTGTTGAACTTGCGCGATCACGATGGCGGGAACCAGCTTGCGCTTTTTCACCTGACGGGAGTTGCCAGCTTGCCGGAACTGGCAAAAACGTTGGAATTTTCACTGGAAAAATTCGCTGCTCTTTGGAATCAGTTGCCCATAGACGATTTGTCTTTGGCAGCACAGCTTGGCGTTACACGGCAACAAGTCATCAATTTACGATTAGCAGCGCGTCGCCGTTTAGCGCGGCACTTAAATCCGGCAAAACTTTTTTAGCCTTGCGGCAATATCTGTTGTCGCTCACCGTCTTAACCTGAAAAGAACGAAGATTTTTCATTTGCCCAAACAGAAGTGAACGAACATATTTCCGACAATCTATGGAATCGTTATCGGAAGAGCGCCTTGACGGTGGCGGAGTTACTGCAATTCGACGCGCATCTGCAAGCGTGCGTCGAGTGCCAGACTCGCTTGGCCGAACACGAACAGGTTGCGAACAGTTTTGCCGCCTTGCGCACAGACTTGTCAGAAGCGTTGATAGAACCCAAAGAACATCTGAGCTACGAAGAACTCGCCGCTTATCTGGATCATCAACTCACACCGCCAGATCAGGCCAGAGTTGAAACGCATCTGCAAAGCTGCAAAAACTGCGCAACTGAAGTTGAAGACTTGCGCGATTTCCAGCAGGAACTTGACGCGCCAATCGTAGCCAACAAATCGGCCAGTCCGTTTCGGCTGATGGATTGGTCACAAGCTTGGTGGCAAGCCTTGTCCTGGCGATGGGCGATGCCATTGGCTGCTGTAGCGGCAGGTTTGCTGATCTTCTGGTTCGGAGCGCGCATGCTGCGCCTCGGCAAAGTTGAAACTCCTGAACAAAAAGAAATCGCAAAAATCACTGAGCCTTCGCCAACTGCAAAGATTCCGTCTGAGTCATTGATTGCCTCTGTCAACGATGGAGCTTCGCAAATCACGCTTGATGCTGCAGGCAATCTCGGCGGCCTGCCCGCACTCAATTCAACCCAACAACAATTGGTAATTGCGGCTCTTAAAAGCGGCCAAGTCGCTTTGACGCCCACGCCCGGTGGGTTAAAAGCGCGAGCGGAAACGTTGTTAGGCGATTCCAGCAACGAAGAAAGCTTTGCGCTGATTTCTCCGGTGGGCAGAATCGAACTATCGCCGCGCCCGCAATTGCGCTGGCAAGCATTGAACGGCGCAATCGGCTATCGCGTCACAGTCTTTACCGCCAATTATGAAACCGTCGCGCAAAGCGAAGCCTTGACGGGGACGACCTGGACGCTGCCGCGCTCCTTGGCAAGCAATCAAATCTACGTATGGCAAGTCACCGCAACTAAAGACGGGCGAGAAATCAAAGCGCCGGTCGCTCCTGCGCCCGAAGCTCGATTCAAGATTCTGGACCAAGCCAAAGCCAAAGAAATCGAAGCGGCGCAAGGTTCACATTTGTTGCTGGGATTGTTGTATGCACAAGCAGGAATGCGCGATGAAGCCGAACGCGAATTACAGATTCTGGCCAAGGAAAACCCACAAACGCCTATAGCCCGACAGTTGCTGGATAATTTACGCGCTCAATATCGCCAATCACATCCCTAATTCTGCTCTACAATCCATCGCCCATCACAACAAAACCAGCCCAGTAAAACGGATGGCGATAAGCTTCACTGGCCAATAATTTCAATGACGCTGAGCGCAAGGCTTCAGCTTTGGTGGATTGCGGCGTCATATTCAATCGGCGATGGAATTCGATCATGAGCTGCGCGGTGCTGGCGGATTCAACCTTCCACTGACTGGCAACGGTTGTCGGGCAACCGGCGACAAACAACGCCCAGGTCAAACCTAGCAAACCTTCTCCTGCTCCAACGCGACCTCGCGCGGTTTCGCATGCCGAAAGAACAGCAAGTTCAGCTCGCAAATCCATACGCATCAATTCCCAGGCTTCAAGCAAACCATCTTCACGCGCGTCATTGGCTGCCAACATCAGGTGTGAATACAGCGGCGCGCTGTCGCTCAAGACTCCGTGCGTGGCGAAATGCAGCACGCGCGCTTGCGCCGCCTCGGCTTTCAAACGTGTTTCGCTGGCTTCAGATGCGATGTAAATTCGGTTGTTTTCAGCGCCATAAAGCCGAGGCAGAGCCTTTACTTCGCGCTCAGCCTCAGGCAAAGGCGCAAGCGTAGTCCCGCGCAACGCGAGTTTCGGCATTTCAATTTGGCGCGCGCTTAATTGCGGATTTCCAAAAGCCAGCAAACCGTTGGCCTTTGGACGCGAACGCTGCGACCTCATTTCGCGCAAAACGGTGAGCGATGGCGCATAAGCGATGGCGTAAGTTTCCAACAAGTGGCGGCCTGTTTCTGCCACCAGCGCTTGAAAAGGCAATTCCCAAAGTGTTGCGTCAGGCACAATCAGCAATCGGGTTTTCCCTTGCAAAGAAGCCCGCGCCGGAGCCAGCAACGAATCATACAAAACGCGAGCCGGCGATTTATACGCCGGATCCCGCGCGGCCAGCAGTTTCCTGAATGTTTCGGCGCGTTGCGCCAATTGTTCTCGCGTTAGTTTGAGTTCAAACACTTTGAGCGCAGCCTTTTGATCCGAGCGCGTCAGCACAAACAGAAACACTTGTTCATCCGCGACGGCAAATTCCAGACAAGCCGTTTGCGAATCCAGCAAAGCGTTGGCTTCGGTCAAATTGATAAGCTGCGCCGCGCCACGCTGGGCGCGCAATTCGGGGTGAGTGGTGAAAAGCTGCGTCTCGAATGCTTCACGTGTCAGTCGCGCCTGATCCCTGCGCTTGGTTAATTCAGCGGCGCGTTCGGCGTCAGGTTTGTCAGCGGCGAGTTCCGTACGCAGTTGCGCATTCAAATTGGCGAGAATTTCGTTCAGTTCGTGTTCGCGTTGTTGTTCGGCTGCCGTCATTGATTTTGTTAGCCGCGCTTCTGCGCCTTGCAACACATCCAGTAACACGCGAGCTTTCATCCGTTCGGCCAATGCCAACGCTTCAGTCTGTCGTTGCTGCTGAACAAGCAGCGGCAACAACGCCTGATGCGCGTTAAGCCGTGTGCTGTAAAACCCCTGGCGCGCGCTTTCATTGCCAGCGGTTTGCCAGCGCAGTTTTTCGACAATATGGATAGCCTGATTGAACGCGCGTTCTGCTTCTGCAAGCTGATTCAACGCCAGATGCGCTCGCCCTGCCACAACGTAAGAGTCGGGAAACGAGTCTTCATATCCTAAGGCAGTGGATTCTTTATGCACTTCTTCTGTGGTTCGCAATACGGCGGAAAAATCACCCTGCGCGAATTGCAATCGGGCACGTTCCGCATTCAAGCCAAGCAAATTCACCCGCAGTGAAGCGGCTTGGGCAAGTTTTATGGCCTGTTTCAGGGCATCATCTGCAGCAGCATATTGTTTTCGCTGACGATAAAAACCAGCCAGCGATTCATAAATTTCAGATTGCGCTTTTTGGTCGTCGTTGGTCTGCGCGTATTGCAACGCTTTTTGCCAGGCAGCCAGAGCAAGTTCCGACCGGTTTTCAGCTTCGTACAAATCACCAAATCGTTGCCAAAGCAAAGCGAGCTGCTCGACATTGTTCAATTGCTCGAGCAACGGCTGCGCCTGGCGGCAATAATCAAGCGCCAGCGCAAGTTGATTGGTGCGTTCAAAAATTCCGGCAACATTCAGAAGCGCAACGCCAATGTGCAATCTGCTGCCGTGTTTTTCAGCCAATGCGCGTAACCGCTGGTATTGTTCCAGGGACCGTGCAAAATCGCCGCGCACGTAATACAGATTGCCCAACGAAGCGAGAGGAGAAAGCTGACCTTTCTCATCACCGATTTCCCCGAGTGTTTTGATGGCGAGTTTCAAGGCGGCTTCAGCCTGTTCAGTATTCCCCAACAGTCGTTCGACTATTCCGATGTTCCCAAGCGCAATTACTGAAAAATGCTTCAGCCCCAATTCCATCAGCATTTCATAAGATCGCTGATATTGGGCACGCGCACGCAGGTAATCCGAACGCGAGTAAAACAGATTGGCTTGATTCAGCAAGGTGATGGCCGTTGAGCGTTTATTACCTGCCTGTTCAGACAAATTTATAGCTTGGTCAAAAGCCTCCGCGGCCTGATCGAATTTCCCCCAGTCTCGGTAATTGTTGGCGAGATCACTCCAGATTTGACTTTGAGGTAACACCTGCTTCGCTTGCTTCGCAAAAGCCAGCGCTTGCTGGTATTCAGCTTCGGCTTTGGCGAATTCTTCACGTTCGTTGTGAATGACACCGAAAAGAGAGTGTGCATTGCCTATAAGCTCCGCGTTTTGCAATTCCATCGCCACCTGAAGTGAGCGTTCGCCGTATTCGCGTGCTTTATCGTATTGGTTCAGGCGGTGATAGCCGCCGCCAATTTTGCGTAACAATCGGGCTACGCCTTCGCGGTCGTTGATGCGTTCGGCCAACGAGAGCGCGAAATCGCGCAAGGCAATGGCTTCCTGATACAACCCTTTGTCAGCGAAAGGGTCAGAGGCATCCATCAAGGCTTTGACCAACTGCGGTGTGGCAAGCGCAGGTTGCGCGTCCAACAAGGCTTGCCGCGCAAGAACATCTTTAGCTTGTGCAATGGCAGCCGCCAACTGCTCAACCGTTGATTGCCCTGTTTGTGCTTGAATTGAGGCTGGAAGTCGCCCACCGATCAACACCAAAATAATTGCAAAAGAAACAACGACAATTCGAGCCATTCGAATTTTGATCCTCATCCTGACCGCTCCGGCTATTTTGTAAAATTATTACCGAGCTATTTTGCCGTAGACACATTGCCAAACCAACCAAGCACTGTGCCGCTTCAGAAATTTTTCTTTCCTCCAATTTTATCTTGGCAATAACCTCCCTTTTTCAACGTCTCAACTTGTCGAAACCGGCATTGATGATGGCAAAGCCGTTAGGAGGCCATCATTCATTTGGCTGGAAAAGTGGCTCAAAAGAAATGACCGGGAGCGTTTGGCTCAAAGGCACGCCCGACAAAATGCCAAACTTTCCAAACACATTATTTAGGAGAAAATGCATGAAACTCATTCAATCTTATCTGTTGTCGGCGCTAACAGTTGCGGTGTTGATATTCGCATTTACTCAGCTCACGTCATCACGCCAAGCCGTCGCACAAACGAGTGGAGTGCCAGACAAATCGCCCTGCGATGCGCTGAAAAGCAAAACTTACATCGCATACGTGGCTGGAAAGTTTGACAGTTATCCGGATGCGGCTGGCGCAGCCCGTACCGTGTTTGACGCTTCAGGTAAAGGGGCTGTCCGAAGCTTTCTCGGCTATCGCCCGAGTGATGCCAACGCCGTGCAGCAAAATCTGACCTGCACCTGCGGCGTGTTGCCTGATGGAAAAGCGTATTTGAAATACATCGTCGGCGCGGGAACAGATGCAGGCACTAATTTCATCACATCTTTCGACAACGGCGCACGCATTTGGGTCGAATCCGGGACGCCAGGCCGACCGATGAAAGGCTGGATGCTGCAACAGCCGCCAGCACAACGGTGAAACCTGCATTCTCAACTTAATTCCTGCCCCTTTTCATTTGACGCAAGGAGATTCATGAAAAAACTATCGCTCTATGCCTTACTCTCCGGATTCTGCATCGCGTTATTGTCGGTGTCGGCGAACGCCCAATCCGATCCACACAAAAATGACTGCAAGAAATTTATGGGACGCGACAAGCAGTCCTTATGCACGACAGAAGCAGGACATCAGGCTTGTATCGCCGTCTTAAAGAAAGGTGAATGGGATGCCTGTTGGAATTCTGCCAAACCCGGCGCGCAAGTTATTCGAGCAACATCCGGCGAAGCCAAAGATGATTTGCTGAAACGGGGTTGTAAATTGGTTGCGCCCGGTGTGTACGAATGCCCAGACGATTCGACGTTCAACATTTGTACGGGCTATAAAAACTATGGCAGCGTGACTTCGTGTCGAAAGGCCAATGCTTCAGCCCTTCCTCAAACGGGAGGTAAAAATAGCGGAAAAATGATTTTTCTGTGGGCCTATAACGATCAAGGTGAATTAGCACTCCGCAAAATGACTGCTGCCGGGGATTTTGAAGAAACGTGGCGTGACGTTGATGCCTTGGGTGGAGCAGGAAATGGAAACAGTCCCTCTGCCTGCTCGCCCAATCCCGGCGACATAGCTGTGTTACGACACTCTGTTGGACCTGTGATTTCCTTCGATTATTACAAGGAAATGTTTTCGCCAACTGACAGGTATTTTTATGGTTCCTCTGCCAATCCAGGTCTTACCTGTCGTCCTGGAAATCGGATGGCGATGTTCATACGGTTATTTGATGGCAGTGTGGGGTACAACTGGTGGGAAAACAATGAATGGGGCAAGCAGACCACCAAGAAGCTTCAGGGAGATAACAAGTTATTGCTGGATTTCGTCAGCCTTGGCGGCAAAATCAACGGCACGCCCACTGGCGTTGATTTTGGAGCGAACCAGCTTGCTGTTTTTGTCTTGGGAATGGATGGTTACATTTGGTGGAATCACGGAAACGGGCAAACATGGAGCGGCTGGGAATCCTTGGGAGGTTTGGTGATGTCGTCAGCAGCATCTGCAATTTCGCGTAAAACAGGCGAGATCGAATTGTTTGCGCGCGGCACTGACAACAAACTTTGGGCGCGGCAATACAAAAATAATCATTGGTCAGCGTGGATGCCGTGGGGAGGCCCGATCTTGATGGGAGCGCCCTCTGCGACCAGTTGGGGCGGCAATCGCATTGACGTGTTTGTGCGAAACACCGCAGGCAAGGTTGTCCATTTCTGGAAGGAAGACGGCACTCCCATCGGCGTTGCCGGACAAAGTCGAATCTTACCGGGCGATCCTGCGCACTCAGATGTCGCCGCAGTGGCCGTCAACTGGTAATTGATCAACCCAAAGCCATCAAAAGAAGGAGGCGTCACACACTTCGCCTCCTTCTATCTTCACTCCACTGCCAATTTTCTTATTGCCAAAATTCACACGGCAATATCCCAGATTTTTCAACGTCTCAACTCAGCGAACACGGCAACAAAGGAAATTGATGATTGCCACGTGTCATCACGCTCGGCGGATGTGTGCTCCGAGCAAGGTCAATGAATGCTTTTTTGAAATGAGGAAAACAATGAACCACAAAATTGCCAACACAAGCTTTTCGCAACTCTCAAGCCTGCAAAAACTGCAGCGAATCTGCCTGACCATCCTGGGGCTAGGTCTTTTATTTGCCCTGACAACTCTGCCCGCTCAAGCCGCTGACCCGATCTTTGCCCAGCAATCCAAACTGACGCCCGGCAGCCCGGCGACCGGTCAGCTTTTTGGAAGAATCATCGCCGCGTATGGCGATTGGGCGGTTTTTGCCCAGCCCAACAAAACTGTTGGCACGAATTCGGAGCAAGGCACGGTTTATGTTTACCTACGCTCTGGCAACTCCTGGACGCTGATGCAAACCTTGACTGCCAGCGACGGAGCTTTAGGAGACAATTTTGGCTGCTCAGTTGTGCTTAATCAGAACTACATGATTATTGGCGCTTACGGTAAAAACGCAGCAGCAGGCAATGATGTGGGAGCCGCGTATGTATTTGCACGAATTGGCAGTCTTTGGCAGGAACAACAAAAACTAACACCAAATGATGGACAGGCGAATTTTAGATTTGGAACGAGTGTGGCGATAAACAGCGACACGATTTTCGTCGGCGCTTCCCAAGCCTTTACTCCAATTTCTACAAATGCCGGAGCGGTTTACACCTTCACACTTTCAGGATTCACCTGGGTACAGCAACAGAAATTGACAGCCTTTGACGCTACTGCACAGGTTGGATTTGGCGGCAATATATCAGTCAGCGGAACGTCTCTGGCGGTGACTACGAGTTATTCCCCTTTTAACAACACACCGCCCGGCGCTGTTTACCTTTTTACACAAAGCGGCGGAGTTTGGTTTTATCAACAGAAACTGACTTCACCTGACCCGCAATCTTTGCCAGCGGCAAATTACGGACACGCGATTTCAATGAGCGGTAACACTCTGGCCGTAGGCGGGGAACGAGGTTTTATCAACGAAAAAGTCTATGTCTATGTGCTTTCCGGCAGTGTCTGGGCATTGCAGCAAACAGTCACGGCACCAGATTCAGATAGCGTCGCTTTTGGCTCTGGTGTGGCATTGGAGGGAAATCGGCTGGTAATCGGATGTGAACAGGATATGATTTTATCCGCTCAAGACCGTGGCTCTGCCTATGTGTTTGAGCGCACAGGAGGCGTTTGGAATTTACGCCAAAAACTCATTGCTGCCGACGGGGTAACGACAGACCGTTTCGGTGGCAAAGTCGCCTTGAGCAGTGACACGATCATCGTTGGCGCTTGGCAGGCTGACATTCCAGGCGGTCAAAATCAGGGAGCGGAATATATTTTCACGTTGCAAAATGGCAACACCTTGCCCACGCTCACGCCTAATGGACCGCATACAATTCAGTCTGGCAGCACAGCGAACAACCTGCTACTCGCTGTGCTTGCCGATGCTGAAACTCCCATTTCATCTTTGCTGTTTGATTATGACAACACTCAGTATTTGACGTTCAGTAATATACAGAAATCAGGTAACTACGTAACCGGTTCGATCACTTGTAATTGCAGCGCCTACACAGGCGACACAAAAGCCGAGTTGAATGTCATTGATGGAAATTCCGCCGTTGGCGTTTCGACGATCACCGTCAACAAGACGGCAAACACGGCTCCTGAAATTGGGCGTTACCCTGTTACTTCAATTGCAGCAGGGGGGACAAAAACAGTTTCTCCGCAAGTCGCTCCTTCTGACAACGGAACGTTTACGATTTCAGTGTCAGTTGCGCCAAGCGGATTCACCGGCAACATTTCGATCAACCAGGCCACCGGCGCAATCACGTTCAGCAATGTTGGTGGCGTAGGAACTTATACCGTCACAGTCACTGTCAAAGACAATTGCAACGCAACCACCATACGCACATTTACGCTGACTGTGTTTTAACCTCCGAAATCAAGCGGTTGCTTTCTAATCGCCCAAATAAAAGACCATCGCGCAGCCTGAACCATTTCAAGCTGCGCGATGGTTTACTAACCCAAAGCTGACGAATCGAAAAAACTACTTCAGCACGATATTCAGCTTGTCCATTTTCTGTTTGGCAGCCAGCGGGCGTTGCGCCGGAGTCGGTTCGACATCTGGTTCGCGCCATTTGTTGCCGAGCAGATATTCCTTGTCTTTGACCATTTCGCCCGGCGTGTACACAGCCCATTCAAAGTTGTGACCGTGGTTGATGGCATCGGTCGGACAGGCATCCACGCAAAATCCGCACAGAATGCAGCGGCCATAATCAATCTGGTAAATCTTGGCGTAACGATGATCCATCGAAATACGTTCGGCGTACGGACGCGGGTCTTCTGCGCCTTCGATGTAAATCGCATCCGCCGGACAAGCCGCTGCGCACAGAAAGCACGAAACGCAACGTTCCTTGCCGTCTTCATTGACATCCAGAAAGTGTTCTCCTCGGAAGCGGCGGTAAATCGTCACGGCTTCTTCGGGGTAAGAAACGGTTTCTTTTTTGGTCGGGATGTGACTGAGCGTAACGCTCATGCCCTGCGCTGTGGTGCGAGCCACATCAACCACTTCTTTGACGGTATTGACGATGCTTGTGAGTAAAGACATTGAAGAATTTTGGGTTTTGAATTTTTGATTTTGAATTCAGGAACGAATCAAGAATTCAAAATCAAAAATTCAGAATTTAGTTAATAGTCCAGGTTTCTCCGCTGTGAATCAGCTTTTCCAAACTGCCGGGACCTTTGGCAGCAATTGCCGATTCCACCTGATTTTTGAGCATGTCTTCATAAGTCGGTTTGCTAACCGAGCGAAAGACGCCCATCGGAACCGGGTATTCGGGAAACTGCATGCGACCGATGATGTATGACAAATTTGGTTCGGCTGCATTTTCATCGTGAACCAGCAAGTCGTCAACCGTCACGCCATTTTCGCCGATGGTCACGACTTCGGGCGACAAGCCGTTCAGACGAATGCCTTTGGATTTGTCTTTGCCGAACACCAACGGTTTGCCGTGTTCCAGATACAGCATGCGGTCTTCTTTGACGTCGCGTTCGTTGAAGGATTTGAAAGCGCCGTCGTTGAAGATATTGCAGTTCTGATAAACCTCCAGAATGCCCGAACCTTTGTGCGCGGCCAGTTTTTCCACCATCGCGCTCAGATGCTTCGGATCCACGTCCATCGAACGTCCGACGAAAGTCGCTTCGGCGGCAAACGCCAGGCTCAGTGGATTGATCGGGTAATCAATCGTTCCCATCGGAGCCGATTTGTTTTTCTTGCCAAGTTCGGAAGTCGGCGAATACTGCCCTTTCGTCAACCCATAAATCCGGTTGTTGAACAACACGATTTTCAGGTCAATGTTGCGGCGCAACGCGTGAATGAAGTGATTGCCGCCGATGGACAGCGCATCGCCGTCGCCGGTGACCACCCATACCTGCAAATCGGGATTCGCGGCTTTGACGCCAGTGGCAATGGCCGGAGCGCGTCCATGGATCGTATGAAAGCCGTAAGTGTTCATGTAATACGGAAAGCGGCTGGAACAGCCGATACCGGAAATGAACACAATCTTTTCTTTCGGGATGCCGAGTTCGGGCATGACTTTTTGGACAGCGGCCAGAATCGAATAATCGCCGCATCCGGGACACCACCGAACTTCCTGATCGGTGACAAAATCTTTGCGTGTAAGCGGAACGGGAGTCGCCGTCCCATTGGTAAGTTCACTCATAAGCTCTCTTCTTGTCGGTTGAATAGACTCTTTTTACAAATACTCTTTGATCTTATTGACCAGCGAAGACACCTTGAACGGTTTGCCTTTGACTTGCGAAAAGCTGACCGCGTCAATCAGAAATTGCGCCCGAACCAGCAT
>JAEUQP010000497.1 GCA_016789645.1 Acidobacteriota bacterium
ACAACCAGCACCGGTATCACCAACCCGCCGACGAATTCAGCGCGAACTGGGATTTCACAGGCATGGTGCAACAAGCAAAATTGGCGTTTTTGATCGGTTTGCGCGTGGCGAATGCGACGGAAACTCCGCAGTGGAACAAAGGCGATGAGTTTGAACGGGCGCGGCTGAAATCGCTGGGTAAGTTGCAATAAGGCTGAAACAAACGACGGGACAAAGTGAATAACGGAAGGGACGGAACCGGCAATGTCATGCCCGATTCCGTCTTTTCCGTTATTTTCGTTTGTTCCGTCACTTCAACCGGACTGTGCGGCTCCGGCGTTCGGATTCGGTGCTGTCAGGAACGGCGCGAAGGGGACTCCTGCTGAAATCGAATTGCCATTACCGCCGCCTGCGCCTGATGGGCCATTTGCGGCTCCCCACCAATTGTTCGTCGCATTGGCCGTGCTGCCGAAAACCGACAAGCCGAATGCGTTGTTTTCGATGTTGTTGTTGTGAATCTCAGCCGAACTACTCAGCGTTAAGACGATGCCCGAACCGCCACCCAGCGGGCTGGTAAACATATTGCGAACAAAATTGGCATCAATCGTCACTCCGGTGCTTTGCTGTGTCACGACGATCCCGCCATTTCCACCGGCAAAGGTATTGTTGCGCACAATCGCGTTGTTGGAGCGAATCAGTCGCATTCCGGCGGTCGTAAATCCTTGCGCGTTAAACGCGGTGGCAAAGGACGCAGAAGTGGAAAAGTCATTCTGCTCAACCAATACTCCGGGCGAATCGGTGAAGTCCATTCCAATCTGAGCGTTCGTGAATTCGTTGCGTGACACGTTCCCGGAACATTTGCTGACCAGGATTCCGGTTTTGACGTTGATCATCAGATTGTCGTCCACTTGTACGGCCGCATCGGTCGTCGTAATCGCACTGGAAAACGACTGAACAGTTACTCCGGCAACGGCATTGCCGGCAAACGAATTGGACGACACGCGCACTTTGCGACTGGTCGTTCCCGCAATGCCCTGCGCCACAACCGCAGTCGCGCTGAATCCGATAAACACGTTGCCGACAATTCGGAAATTGCCTTCCCGGGCAAAAATGCTGTTGAGTCCGCCGCTGAAACTGCAATTGAGAATCGTGCCGGTTTGCACAGTTGCCGCCACTGCGTCGTAAAGGATGCCAATCTGGTTCGCCGGAATGGTAAACACCATGCCGATGACCTGGACTGATCCGGAAGGATTGTTGACGAAAATGGCATTGCCTGTAGCCGGATTGATCCGGGCGCCGTTTTGGCCGATCAATTGCACCGCTTTGGTGATAACCAGATTTTCCTGGTGGTCGCCTCCGTTGACGATAACAGTTCCGGCCTGCGGCACGGCGTCAATCGCGGCTTGAATCGTTGGGAACGTTCCTGCCTGACCTTGAATGGTAATCGTCCCGCCTTGAGCAAAGGCGACTACACCACACGCCAGCAGAAGCATCACAGCAACCAGCAATCGAAGCATCATTGATTTCATAACAGTGTCCTCCTTGAATTGAACCGAGTTGTTGGAACGCCAACCAAACCGCTCTGCGCGGTGCGCGGTTTGGCGGGCGTCGCCGCCGCTGAAGTTTCCGATGCTCTCTGCGGCGATGCGTAAGGTAAGAGAACCAGCAAGCTAAAAGATTTAGGCCGGGTTGAATTCTTTTTGAAAGATTCCTCAACAGTCAGCCCCGCACGTGGAAGCAAGCGGCGTTTACTTGAACTTGGCCAGCAGAAAACAAGCTTTGTGCCTCCCCGACCAATCACTGGGGTTTACGGGATATTCACCAAATAACCAGACACGGTTGCGGAATATCCAGCACTGCCGGTTCCGTTGTTTCGAGCCAGAGAAAAAATGACCGGCGTGCCGCCATCGGCATACAACCGAACTTGCTGGCCGACGACGAACTGGTTGTTGTTGCCGGAAAAATGCGGGCCGTGTTCGTTGCGCACCAGATGATGTTGAACCGCAACGTCTTTGAATTGGGTGGAAACGCTGGCCTGATGCAGGTTTTGCCCGGTTGGCAGCAAGACGCTTGCCGAAACATATTCGATCACCAGCCGATAGCCCGCCGGAACTGGTATGACACCGCTGGCGCTGACGGAGCCGGAGGGAAAGTTGCCACTCACCGATTGATGAAACGGCGTCACGCCGTCGTTTACTCCTTGAACCAGCACGGGGTTGGATTCTCCGTTATTGATGGTCACGGCAGCATTCGAAGCCAGTTTGACGGTCGGCGAATTGGTTACGGTCGTCGGCACAGGTTCCGAAGTCGAATTGATGATCTTGACCAGACTGAACGTGGATTGCGCCATTGCTCGGCCTGCGCCCGTAACAGACAACACAAAAGCGAGCAGCGAGATTCCCAAAGCGGCGAGAAGACAATTTTTGAACTTGTTCATGATGGTTTCCTCCGGTGATGGTTTTTCAGTTTTGCATTGGGCAGCGAGCCGGTTGCAGTCATCGGCAACAACCGCCTTGTTGCGATTGCTGTTCGTCAGGCCACGACGTTGGTTGCAACCGACAACGGCAATCGGATCGCCACTCATTGCGGAAGGAAAATAGCCAACCAGACCAATTGAAATCTTTAGCCGCTTTTGAATTTGCCGTGAAAGTTTTTTGAAACCGTTGGTTTGTGGCTGTGGTTGATTCGGCTACAATGCGCGTCAGTTTCCGAAACAGCTCTGGCTGATGCTGCGCGGCAGAATAACCTTAACAAGCTTCATTGGATTGAATAACGGCAATGCCTAAAGAGGTAAGGTTTGTTTACGAGTTTGGCCCGTTTCGCCTGGACCCGGCGGAACGAATGATCTTACGCGGCGATCAGGTTCTGTCGCTCACCCCAAAAGCGCTGGACACGCTGATTGTCCTGGTGGAACACAGCCGCCACATTGTCACCAAAGAAGAATTGATGAACCGCGTCTGGCCGGATATTTACGTCGAAGAAACCAATCTTGCGCAGCACATTTCCATGCTTCGCAAAGTGCTGGGCGAACGCGAAGACGGCGGTCAATACATTGAAACCGTTCCAAAACGCGGGTACCGGTTCGTCGTCCCGGTCAAAAAAATCAAGCTGTTGCCCACCGATGCCAGCTTCGCCACCAGCGTGCATTCCGCTGACCGCGCCGAACGCGAACGATTGCATCAAACCAATGGCGGCATTGAGACGCCCGCGCCGATTTCATCCTCATCTGATTCCAGACCGCAACGCAGTGATATCAAACCCGGTTTGAAATTTGGCCGCTACGAAATTCTGTCGCTGATTGGTGCAGGCGGAATGGGCGAAGTGTATCTGGCGCGTGATACGCAACTGGAACGCAATGTCGCGTTGAAACTGCTGTCCGACCGGTACACCGAAAACACCGACTGGCTGCGCCGCTTCATGCGCGAAGCCAAAGCCGCCAGCGCGCTCAATCATCCGAACATCATCACCATTCACGAAGTTGGCGAAGTCGGCGGCATTCATTACATCGCCACCGAATACATCGAAGGCAAAACCTTGCGCCATCAACTGGCGGGAGGACGGTTGCAAATGCCGCGCGCGTTGAATGTCGCCATGCAACTGGCCAGCGCGCTGGCTGCCGCCCACGCCGCCGGAATCGTTCATCGCGACGTCAAACCTGAAAACATCATGTTGCGGCCCGATGGATACGTGAAGCTGCTGGATTTCGGGCTGGCCAAACCCACCAGTTCGGCGGCGCAATTAGCCGAATCCGCCAGCTTGCCGCACCTCAACACCGATCCGGGCATTGTTATGGGAACGGTCAATTACATGTCACCGGAACAGGCGCGCGGGTATTCAGTGGACACGCGCAGCGATGTGTTCAGCCTGGGCGTCGTATTGTATGAAATGCTTTGCGGACGCGCGCCGTTTGACGGCACGACCAGCAGCGATGTGCTGGTGGCCATTCTCGACCGCGAAGCTCCGCGCATGTCGTCCAACCTGAACCTGCCGTCGGAACTGGAACGCATCGTTGGCAAAGCGCTGCGAAAAGACCGTGATGAACGTTACCAGACGATCAAGGACTTTCATCTGGACTTGAAAAGTTTGCTGCAGGATTTGGAAATCCGGTCGCGACTAGGCGATGCGTGGCCGAACGAAATCGTCAAAGAGAAAA
Organism: Acidobacteriota bacterium; assembly: GCA_016789645.1. Taxonomy (GTDB): domain Bacteria; phylum Acidobacteriota; class Blastocatellia; order RBC074; family RBC074; genus RBC074. Next base: position 4,133 of record JAEUQP010000497.1, read on the forward strand.
CATCCGATCCGGTTGATGCAACCGCTCATACCGAAATCGTCGGCGTTACGACGGCTGGCAGCCGCAGACACATCACCGAAAGCAAAGCCGAGACTGACATTCCCGAAGTCCGCTACGCTCGCAGCGGCGATGTCAATATTGCCTACCAGGTCATTGGCGACGCTCCGCTCGATCTGGTTTTTGTGATGGGTTGGATTTCGCATCTGGAATACTTCTGGACGGAACCTTCGTTCGCTCGATTTTTGCGACGGTTGGCGACGTTTTCGCGCGTCATCCTGTTCGACAAACGCGGCACGGGATTATCGGATCGCGTTCCGCTGGATCAATTGCCGACGCTGGAACAACGCATGGACGATGTGCGCGCCGTCATGGAAGCCGTCGGCAGCGAACGCGCTGTGCTGTGCGGCATTTCCGAAGGCGGCCCGATGTGCAGTTTGTTCGCCGCGACGTATCCGGAAAAAACCATCGCGTTGGTGATGATCGGTTGTTACGCGCGCCGATTGAAAGGCGAAGGCTATCCGTGGGGACCGACGGAAGAAGAACAGGAAGAGTTTTTTGAATTTATGCGGCGTCATTGGGGCAGCCCTGTCGGTTTGGAACGGCGAGCGCCAACGGTGGCCAACGATCCGGCATTTCGGGATTGGTGGGCGACGTATTTGCGCAGCGGCGCCAGTCCCGGCGCGGCGTTGACGTTGACCAAGATGAACGCCCAGATTGACATTCGCCATGTGTTGCCGACGGTTCGCGTTCCGACGCTGGTGGTGCATCGCACCGGCGATCAGTTGTTCGACATTGCCGAAGGCCGGTACCTGGCGGAAAACATTCCGGGCGCAAAACTCGCGGAACTGCCCGGCGTAGACCATCTGCCGTTCGTTGGCGATCAAGACGCGCTGCTGGACGAAATTGAAGAGTTTCTGACCGGTGTGCGCCATTCAGCGGAAATTGATCGCGTGTTGGCAACAGTGCTGGTGGCCAAGGTCGTTGACGGCACGGCGAATACTCCACAATGGGACGATTTGCTGGCGCGACACAATTCCTTTGTCAAAAAAGAAGTCGAGTTGTTCAAAGGCCGCACGGTGGAAATCAACGACATGCAGTTGCTGGCAACATTTGACGGTCCTGCCCGAGCCATTCGCGCCGCTGTGGCCATTCGCGCTTCCGCAATGCGACTGGGCATCAAGCTGCAAATCGGATTGCACACTGGCGAATGCGACATGCTCGACGATCAAGTTGGCGGTCTGGCTGTTGAAATCGCCCAGCAAGTCGCCGCGCAATCCAACGTCGGCGACGTGCTGGTTTCCAGCACCGTCAAAGACCTGGTCGCCGGTTCCGGCATTCAGTTCTCAGAACGTGGCGCAAAAATGCTGAAAGACAATCTGGGCGAATGGCGATTGTTCGCCGTCGAACGCGGCGCTTGAGGGGTAAGAGATGCCAACCACAAAAAGCACAAAAGACACAAAACTTGCCGCAACGCGTTTTGCGCGGTTTGTGGTGAGCGTCGTCGTCTTGCTCGGAACGGCCACCACAACACTGGCTCAATGTGCCATGTGCAAAGCGAACATTGCCGGAGCCGAAAATTCTGCGGACGTTTCCAGCGCGATCAATACCGGCGTGCTGGTCTTGTTGATTCCGACGCTGGCCATCATCGGCGGCGTCATCCGTTTAATTCTGAAGTATCGCAATTAATCCCGCTCCTTTACCGGCTGCGGTATTCATCTGCTTTTTTTATGTCTATTACCGACCTTCCGACACTTAACGCAATTCTGAACAGCATCAGCGCGATTTTGCTGGCTGTTGGTTACTTGTTCATCAAACAGAAAAACCGAAACGCTCACCGGTTGTGTATGGTCAGCGCGTTCGCCACTTCGACGCTGTTTCTGATTTCGTATCTGGTCTATCACTTCAACGTTGGCTCCGTGAAGTTTCAGGGGCAAGGCGCGATTCGCACGGTGTATTTCGCCATTTTGCTGACGCACACGGTGTTGGCGGCGGCGATTGTGCCGATGATTTTTGTGACCCTCGCTCGCGCGTTGAAAGGCAATTTCAGCCAACACCGAAAAATCGCTCGCTGGACGTTGCCGATGTGGCTGTATGTTTCGGTGACGGGTGTCGTGGTGTACCTGATGCTGTATCACCTTTATCCCGCTCGATAAATCAGTCAGTTCGGACACGCGGAACAATCTGGCTGCGGACTCGTTCGACCAGCTCTTCGATGTTGGCTTCGTTGTATCCGTCGGTGCTGACCGGCGGCAGGATTTCCAGGTATACGTCGCCGGGCGTGACGACCTGACTGCCTTTTCGCCAAACCAATCGCGTGTCGTTGACGACCACCGGAACGACCGGAACGCCAGCTTCCAGAGCCATGAAAAAGACGCCTTTTTTGAATTCCTTGACGCGTCCGTCCACCGTGCGCGTTCCTTCGGGGAAGGCCATCAGGCTGTATCCTTTTCGCAATTCCGCTGCGCCGCGCCGCGTGCTTTCAATCGCGCTTTCGCGATTGCGGCGATCAATCGGCACCACATGCGCCAGCGGAAAGCCCTGTTTGATGATCGGAAATTTCGTCAGTTCTTTTTTGGCAATGGCACCGGTAATTGGTCCCAGGTAGGCGAACAGCATCGGTGGGTCAACATTGCTCTGATGATTGGCGGCGAAAACGTATGCTTGTCCCGGCACCAGATGTTCCCTGCCCGTCACATGCACGCGCGCGCCAAACGACCAAATCCAGACCTTGCAGCCAAATTTGGCATACGGATGCACAAAATCTTCAATGCCGAAGAGTTTCTTCAGCACAGTTCCCACGACAATTGCGGGAATTCCGATGACCAGCAGCAAGACGACGACAACAAAGAGTATCCAGTAGAAACGAAGCATTGATTAAGAGGTTTCAGGTTTCAG
>JAEUQP010000509.1 GCA_016789645.1 Acidobacteriota bacterium
GTATGCGCGCGATTTCATGAGCAAGCGCAAGCTGACCGACGGCGCGAACGAAATGAACCGCTTGCTGGTCGCTGAAAGCACGCTGACGACGACGGGCGCCAAAGCGGACAATCGGTTGCCGGTCAAAGCCGGAGAGATTGACGCGCTGGCTCGCGCGATTGCTTCCGCCGTTGGAGTTTCGGTTGCTGCCGGTGCGCCGTTGAGCGCTGAAGCCGACAAATTTGCTAAAGCAGTTGCCGCCGATTTGCTGGCGCATGCTGGCAAAGCCATTGTCATCGCGGGCGATCATCAACCGGCGGCGGTTCATGCCATCGCGCACGCGATCAACGCGAAGCTCGGCGGAAACGCAGTTGCGTACACCGCGCCGATTGAAATCAATCCGATTGACCAAACGGCGGCGATCACCGAACTGATTGGTGAAATGAACGCCGGGCAGGTGGAAACGCTGATTATCATCGGTGGCAATCCGGTGTATGACGCGCCGAATCTGCCAGGGCAAAAAGACAGCTTCCTCAACGCGCTGAAGAAAGTTCCGCATCGCGCGCACATGAGTTTGTACAACGACGAAACTTCCGCGCAGTGCCAATGGCACGTCGCCGAAGCGCATTACCTGGAATCGTGGGGCGATGCGCGGGCGTTTGACGGAACGGTTTCGATCATCCAGCCACTGATTCAGCCGATGTATCAAGGGCGTTCGCCGCTGGAACTCATCGCTTCAATTGCCGGTGTTCAAGGCAAAACGGCGCTCGATCTGATCAAGGATTATTGGAAGACGCAGCCGCAGATGGCTGCCAACTTCGACCAAGCCTGGAAACAGGCGCTGCACGACGGCGTGGTCGCCGGAACCAAATTGCCGGAAGAATCGGCTCAGGTGGATGCGGCCAAATTGGCGGCTCCTGCCCCGGCTAAAGGCGGTCAGTACGAAATCGTGTTCCGTCTCGATCCGACGGTGTACGACGGACGGTTCGCCAACAACGGCTGGCTTCAGGAATGTCCGAAACCGATCAACAAGATCACCTGGGACAATTTCGCCATCATCAGCAGCGCGACGGCCACCAAGTTGAACCTGTCGCCCAACGACGAACCGTATCACGCCAATGCCAAGATGTTGAACATCACGGTCAACGGCCAGCAGCTTTCGATGCCCGCGTGGGTGCAAGCCGGTCATCCCAACGACACCGTGACGGTGTTTCTGGGCTATGGCCGCGAACGCGCAGGCAATGTCGGCAACAAAACCGGTTTCAATACCTACGTGCTGAAATCGGCGGGGGCGATTGCCGAAGCCAAGCTCGAAGCAGGCCAAGGTTCGTATCAGTTGGCTTCGACGCAGGAACATTTTGCGATTGACGTGTCGGGCATTGATTCCAAGGCGTACATTTCCGAAGAAGAGGATTTGGCGGATCGCCACATTGTTCGCGCCGGAAATCTGGAAGATTACAAAAAGAATCCGAAGGCCGTTCACAAGGGCGCGCACCTGCCGCCCGATCCGAAGATGACGATCTTCAATCCGGAGCAGTTCCCGTACAACGGTTATGCCTGGGGCATGGCGATTGATATGAACGCCTGCATCGGCTGCAACGCCTGCATCGTGTCCTGCCAATCGGAAAACAACATTGCCGTGTTGGGCAAGGAACTGGTGGTGCGCGGGCGCATTATGCACTGGTTGCGAATTGACACGTATTTCCGCGGTGACATGAACAACCCGGAAGTGTACTTCCAACCGATGATGTGCCAACACTGCGAAAACGCTCCGTGCGAAGTGGTTTGTCCGGTCAATGCGACGGTTCACGACGCAGAAGGGTTGAACACGCAGGTGTACAACCGTTGCGTCGGAACCCGCTATTGCGCCAACAACTGCCCGTACAAGGTTCGCCGGTTTAATTACCTGCTGTACGGAGACTGGGAAACGCCGAGCTTGAAGAACGCTCGCAATCCCGAAGTCACCGTCCGTTCGCGCGGCGTGATGGAAAAATGCACGTTCTGCGTCCAGCGCATCATGAATGGCAAGATTGAAGCCGAAAAACAGAATCGCAAAGTCGCTGACGGCGAAATCCAGACGGCTTGCCAGACGGTTTGCCCGACCGACGCGATCATCTTCGGTGACATCAATGACAAGGAAAGTCGCGTTGCCAAACTCAAAACCGAACCTCGCAATTACGAAGTGCTGGCTGAATTGAACGCCAGACCGCGCGCCAGTTATTTGGCGCCGATCAAGAATCCGAACGCCACCTTGGGCGGCGGAGCTTCTTCTCACGGCGGTGGTTCTGATAGCCACGGCAATGAAGGTCAGAAGTCAGGAGAGGTTAAGCATGGCTGAAGTAAAGAGCAATTACGTTGATCAACGTCCGCCAATGGTCGGCGGGAAGTACGACCTGAAAACGATGACGACCAAACTAATGGACGTCGTTTTCATGCGCGGCTTCCAGAAAGGCTGGATTTTCGGCTTCGCCATTGTGTTTCTGGGCTTGCTGATGATGGCCAACACGATTGGCTATCTGGTGTTGAAAGGCGTCGGCATCTGGGGCAATTCGTCGCCGGTGTTTTGGGCGTTCGACATCATCAACTTCGTTTGGTGGATCGGTATCGGCCACGCCGGAACGCTGATTTCCGCGATTCTGTTGCTGTTGCGGCAAAAATGGCGCAACTCGATCAACCGCTTTGCCGAAGCGATGACGCTGTTTGCGGTGGCTTGCGCGGCCTTGTTCCCGGCGCTGCACACCGGACGCCCCTGGGTGGATTACTGGTTGTTCCCGTACCCGAATACGATGGGCATGTGGCAGAACTTCCGCAGCCCGCTGATGTGGGACGTGTTCGCGGTCAATACCTACGCGACGGTTTCGCTGCTGTTCTGGTTCATGGGCTTGATTCCGGATTTCGCCACCTTGCGCGATTCGGCCAAACAGCAATGGCAGAAGGCATTGTTCGGCATGCTGGCAATGGGCTGGCGTGGCGATGCGCGACACTGGAGCCGTTACGAAACGGCATATTTGCTGCTCGCGGGACTTTCGACTCCGCTGGTGTTGTCCGTGCATACCATCGTGTCGTTCGACTTTTCGACCGGCATCGTTCCCGGTTGGCACGCCACGATCTTCCCGCCGTATTTCGTCGCCGGAGCCGTTTATGCCGGATTCGCGATGGTGCTTTCGATTGGCATTCCGGTTCGCAAGTTCTACAAGCTGGAAGATTTCATCACGATGCGGCACATCCGCAATATGTGCAAAGTGATGTTGGCTACCGGTTTGATCGTCTGTTACGGCTACGCGATGGAAGCGTTCTTCGGCTGGTACAGCGGCTCGACGTATGAACTGTTCATGATGAAAAACCGCATGTTCGGCCCGTACGGTTATATGTACTGGTTGCTGATTCTGTGCAACTTCCTGGTTCCGCAATTGCTGTGGATCAAGAAGTATCGTGAAAACATGTGGGTGATTATGACGGTGTGCATGTTCATCAATGTGGGCATGTGGCTGGAACGCTTCGTCATCATCGTCATGAGTTTGAACCGCGACTTCCTGCCTTCGGGCTGGAGAATGTATTCCCCGACGGCGTTCGACTTTTCGATGTTCTTCGGAACGATCGGCTTCTTCCTGACGCTGATGTTCTTGTTCATCCGCTTCGTGCCGATGATTCCGATCTTCGAAATGAAGACTCTGTTGCCGCAAGCGCAGGTGGACGAACACAAAGTCGCCCAGATCGAAGAAGAGAAGAACGATGGCAAACAGCCGCTGGGCGGTTCGCAACCGGTTCCGCAGTTTGGAGACTAACTTACGATTTCAAAGTTGAAATCTGAGATTTGAGATTCTGTATGACGAAACAGGAAGAAAAAGGCATTTACGGTTTGATCGCCGAATTCGACGATCCGAGCGCGATTGTCGCCGCTGCCAAACTGACGCGCGGCGCGGGCTATACCCGCATCAACGCTTATTCGCCGTATCCGGTCGAAGAGCTGTGGGAAGCGATCGGGTTTCACAAAAACGCGGTGTCCAAAGTGGTGTTCGTCTGCGGCTTGCTCGGCGCAATCGGCGGACTGGGATTGCAGATTTGGACCTCGGCGATTGATTACCCGCTGAACGTCGGCGGACGCCCGCTCATCAGTTGGCCTGCGTTCATTCCGATCACGTTTGAATGCACGATCTTGCTGGCGGCGTTTGGAGCATTTTTTGGCAACATCATCATGAATCGGTTGCCGCAACCGTATCATCCGGTGTTTAACGTGCCGAGTTTTTCGCGCGCCACGACCGACCGATTCTTTCTCTGTGTCAAAGCCGACGATCCGAAATTCAATTACGGCGAAACCCGCTCTTTCCTGGAAGGTCTGGGAGCGAAAGAGGTCACTGATGTTGAAAGCTAGATTGCAAAAAATAGGACTGGCGGTTTGCCTAACGATGACGGCGTTGGGGCTTTCGGCTTGCCGTCAGGACATGCACGACAATCCGAAATACAAAGCGTACCGCGATGGCGGAATGCGCCAATTACCCGATGGCGTTGTTTCCCGTGGTTCATTGGATTTGAATCCGTCTGCTCCGAAAGTGACGGCGCAGGCACCACAGAATTCCGCTGCCACCCCCGGCGCAGCAGCGGGAGCCTCAACAACTCCCGCTGCTATTACTGGCGAAGACGGGTTTCCATTCCAGATCACCAAAGAGATTCTGGATCGGGGCCAAAATCGCTACAACATCTCCTGTTTGCCGTGTCACGGCCCACTCGGCGACGGAAACGGAATGATTGTTCAGCGTGGATTCCGCCGTCCGCCTTCCTATCATGATCCGCGTTTGAAAGCCGCTCCGTCTTCGTATTTTTACGACGTGATGACCAACGGATTCGGCGTCATGTCGAGTTACACGGATCAATTGACGCCGGAAGACCGCTGGAAAGTCGCCGCGTACATCCGCGTGTTGCAACTGAGCCAGCGCGCCAATGTCGCGGAACTCAGCGAAGATGATAAGAAAAAGATTGAAGCTGCCGCCGCCAAAACCGAAACCAAGGGCGGGAATACTGCTTCGGGAGGACATGGCAACTAATGAGTACGAACTACGCTGCTCCGGCTGAACTTGGAAAAACGCAAGGCGTGGCGATTGGCATCGGCCTGCTTGGCATCATCGGCTGGGTGATTGGTGCAGTCACTTCACACGATGCCAAGACGACATTCTTCCAAACGTATCTGGTGGCTTATGTCTTCTGGATTGGCATTTCGCTCGGCTGTCTGGGCCTGTTGATGGTGCAATACCTCGGCGGTGGCGGCTGGGGCTTGGTGATTCGCCGCCAACTGGAATCGGCATCTTCCACGCTCTGGATGATGGCGGTGCTCTTTGTGCCGATTGTGCTGGGCATTCACAGCCTCTATCACTGGTCGCACCCGATCAGTCCGGACGAAAAGGAACCCGTTCGCAAACTGCTGGAACACAAAGCGGTCTGGTTGAATTCAAGCGGCTTTACGATTCGCGCCGTCATTTATTTCGTAATCTGGATCGGGTTGATGTTTTTGCTGCGGAAATGGTCGGCAGCTCAGGACACGACGCCTGATCCGAACGAAGCGCAAACCTGGGTGCAGAAAGCGCAAAACTGGAGCGGGCCTGGATTTTTGTTATACGGAATGGCCGTCACCTTTGCAGCAATTGACTGGGTCATGTCGCTTGATGCCGAATGGTTTTCGACGATCTTCGGATTGCTGACCATTGCCGGACAGGGAGTGTTGTCCATCGCGTTTTTGATCTGGATTTGTGTGCTCCTCAGCAAGCACGAACCGATGGCGCACGTGCTGAAACCCAAACATTTCCATGATCTGGGCAAACTGCAATTGGCGCTGGTGATGGTTTGGTCGTATTTCTCGTTTTCGCAGTTGTTGATCATCTGGTCGGGCAACCTGCCGGAAGAAATTCCGTGGTTTTTACGACGGTTTGAAGGTCCGTGGCGTCCGATGGGCATTGCGCTGTTGGTGCTGCATTTCATCCTGCCATTCCTGCTCTTGCTTTCGCGCGATCTGAAAAAGAATGGTCGCCGATTGTTGATGGTCGCCAGTCTGCTGATCGTCATGCGGTTGGTGGATGTGATTTGGGTGATTGTTCCCCAATTCGACCAGATGGCTTCGCACGGAGGAGCAGTGCATCACACCGGCCCGGCTCAATTTGCCGTGTACGTTGCTGCGACGCTCGGTTTGGGCGGATTGTGGTTAGGATGGTTTTTCTGGCAATTGCGTCAGCGCCCGCTGATTCCGTTCAACGATCCGCAATTGGCCGAAGCGACGGCTGCGGGCGGAGGCCACTAAGATTGACGTTTCCAGTCGCCAGTTTCTAGTTTCCAACGGTGGAAGTCTGGAACTGGGAACTGGAAACTGATAACCGGAAACTGAAGACTTATGAGCGATCATAAACACGACAACAATCACGGTCAGGTCGAAGGCGCTGGTCTAAATCCCAAACCGATTCTGGTGTTTTTGGCGGTGTTGGGAGCGGCAACCGCGCTGGTTTACCTCATCATTCTGGGTGTGGAAATTGGATTCAAGAAACTCGACGAGATGAATCCGCAACAACCGGCGACTGCGCTGGAAACCGGTCCGAAAGTTCCGCCGGAGCCGCGTCTGCAAGGTGCGCCGGAACCGAACCCGGATAAACCGGGCGAAACCAGGGCCTCTTTGCTGCCGCTGGAAGACATGGCGGTTTACAACGAAAAGGTTAAAAAACAGGTCGCTGCTTATGGCTGGGTGGATCAACCGGGCGGCGTCGCCCACATTCCGATTGAACGCGCCAAAGAAATCATTGCCGAAAAAGGATTGCCGAAGTTGTCCGATACGCTGGTGAATGAAATTAAGGCCGCAGAAGCGGCTCGCAAATTGGTGATGAACTCAAGTTCAAGCGGCGGGCGCGCAATCAAGACTCAGAAACAAGTGACGGCTCCGGCTCAACCGGCAACTCCGCCACAATCCAACGCTCCGGCGACGGCTCAACCCAATCAACCGGCGGCGGCAAAAGCTGCGGCTGGTGGCAAGAAGTAAAAAAAATGTCTGGTTTCAATCAGCAACAAGTAGTTTCGATGCTGACCGGCAAAATGCGATTTTTGATATTTGCCTTTTGCCTTTTGCCCTTTGCCTTTGGCCCGGAAGCAAAGGCCCAACCCGCTGGGGTTCGACCGCCAGTGCTGAAAGACGTTGGAATTGATCAGTTGCTGGATCAGCAGGTTCCGCTTGATCTGGAGTTCAAGGATGAGAACGGGCGCACGGTGAAGTTACGGGATTACGCCGGAAACAAACCGATCATTCTGTCGCTGGTGTATTACGATTGTCCGCAGCTTTGCAGCCTGACGTTGAACGGATTGATGAACGTCCTGAAAACGCTGCCGATGAAAGCGGGCAAGGATTTCATTTCTTTGACAGTCAGCTTTGATCCGAAAGAAACCACGCAACTGGCGGCGGAAAAGCGCAATGCGTATTTGGAGAAACTGGCCAACCCTGAATTGAACGATGGCTGGCATTTTCTGACCGGCGATGAAAAGAACACGCTGGCATTGACCCGATCCGTCGGATTCCGATTCGTTTGGGATCCGGTCAGCAAACAATACGCACATACCAGCGCGCTGATCGTCATCACGCCGCAAGGCAAGATTTCGCGGTATTTTTATCCCGGTGATGTGCTTTCCAATTTTGAACCGCGCGACATTCGCTTTGGCGTGCTCGACGCGTCGAATGGAAAAATCGGATCGCTGGCGGATCAGGTGATTTTGTACTGCTATCAGTACGACCCCAACCGGGGCACGTACGGTTTGGTGATCATGCGGATTATGCGCATCTTCGCCGTGATTACGATTGTTACTTTGATTGCTCTGATTCTTTTTCTGAGGCACAAGACGAAACAGAAAGAAGCGGCTTGGGCTGCTCGCGTCTCGTGACGATTGGATATTCACAATATGAGCCTCTTTTCTTTTCAAATTCCCTTTTTGCCCGAGCAGGCTTCCAAGTTCGCGATGGAAGTTGACCTGTTCTACATTGCGCTGTGGCTGATGACGATTGGCGTTTCGATCGGCATTGTCATCGCCATTTTCGTGTTCATGGTGAAATACAAGCGTCGCCACAAAGGAGAAATTCCGGAACAGATTGAAGGCGCGATGATTCTGGAAATCACCTGGTCGGTGATTCCGTTGATTATCTGTATCGGAATTTTCGCCTGGGGCGCAAAGCTTTATTACCAAATGTACAGTGCGCCGAAAGAGTCGCTCGAAATTTTCGTCACCGGTAAACAATGGATGTGGCGCGCCCAGCATCCCGACGGACAACGCGAAATCAACGCCTTGCACGTGCCGGTTGGTCGTCGCGTCAAACTGACAATGACCAGCGAAGACGTGCTGCATTCGTATTTCATTCCAGCATTCCGCACCAAAGCGGACGTGGTTCCCGGTCGGTACACGACCACCTGGTTCGAAGCCACCAAACCCGGAACCTATCATTTGTTCTGCACGGAATACTGCGGCACGAAGCATTCGGGCATGATCGGAACCGTGACGGCAATGGAGCCGGGCGAATATCAACTCTGGCTCAGCGGAGGAACCAACGAACCCCCGGCTGTGGTTGGGGAACGGCTCTTTTCCAGTCTGGGTTGCAGCACATGCCACACGGCCGACGGCAAAGGTCGTGGCCCGAGCCTGGTCGGGTTGTACGGCAAACAGGTCAAACTGAACAACGGCACTTCGGTGGCGTTTGACGATGCTTACATCCGCGAATCCATTCTCGATCCGGCAGCAAAGGTTGTCGAAAATTATCAATTGATTATGCCCAGCTTCCGCGGCCAGGTCAGCGAAGAGCAGATCGCGCAGATCATCGCCTATCTGAAATCCATTGGTCCGAAAGACAGTGGCACGGCGGCGGCTTCTATGACTGCTCCGGCGGCTCCGGCGGCAGCGAAACCTGCGGCGGCAAAATCAGCCGCTCCGGCAACGAAGTAACAAGCGGTAGCAATTCCCGGCCGCAAGGCAGGGCAATACGAATTCATAAGGTACGAATATGGCAACTGAAGTCATGGCTCAAGTTGAAGAAAGTCCCACGAATTATCTGAACGCCAGCCACACCGTCAAATCGTGGTTGCTGACGCTGGATCACAAGCGGATCGGATTGTTGTATCTGTTTTCGATTTCGATCTTTTTTGCGATTGGCGGCATTTACGCCTCGTTGATCCGCTTGGAACTCATCACACCGCAAGGCGATTTGTTGACGGCGGAAACGTACAATCGTGTCTTCACCATGCACGGCGTGATGATGATTTTCTTCTTCCTGATTCCTTCGATTCCGGCGACGCTCGGCAACTTCCTGTTGCCGCTGATGCTGGGCACGAAGGATGTGGCGTTTCCTAAGCTGAATCTGTTGAGCTGGTACGTCTTCATGGTCGGCGGCATTCTGATGTTGATCACGATCATGAGCGGCGGTGTGGATACTGGCTGGACGTTTTATCCGCCGTACAGCTCCATTTATTCAAATTCTCAGGTGACGCTGGCTGGAGTTTCGATCTTCATCACAGGCTTCAGTTCGATTTTGACCGGACTGAACTTCATGGTCACGATTCATACGATGCGCGCTCCGGGGTTGACCTGGTTTCGTTTGCCGTTGTTCGTTTGGGCGCATTACGCCACCAGTCTGATTCAGGTGCTGGGAACTCCTGTGGTGGCGATTACGGTGTTGGCTCTGGCGTTTGAGCGAACGCTGCAAATCGGCATCTTCGATCCCAAACTCGGCGGCGACCCGGTGCTGTTCCAGCATATGTTTTGGTTTTATTCGCACCCGGCGGTGTACATCATGATCATTCCTTCGATGGGAGTGATCAGTGAATTGATCGCCAACATGACCCGCAAGAAAGTCTTTGGCTATCACTTCGTGGCATTTTCCAGCCTGGCCATCGCGGTGTTTGGCTTCCTGGTGTGGGGACATCACATGTTCACCAGCAGCCAGTCCATGTATGCCGGAATGGTGTTTTCG
>JAEUQP010000518.1 GCA_016789645.1 Acidobacteriota bacterium
TGTCCAGGCTGCGTTTGTCTTTGTCCTGCCCTTTGCGAGTAAAGACTTTGACATCCACGACCGTTCCTTCGATGCCGGGCGGGCAGGTCAGGGAAGCGTCGCGCACGTCACCGGCTTTTTCGCCGAAGATCGCGCGGAGCAGTTTTTCTTCCGCCGTCAATTGAGTTTCGCCTTTCGGCGTTACTTTGCCGACCAGAATCGAGCCGGGTTTGACGTACGCGCCAATGCGGATGATGCCGCTTTCGTCCAGGTCGCGCAGCGCGGCTTCGCCGACGTTCGGAATATCACGAGTGATTTCTTCGGGGCCAAGCTTCGTGTCGCGCGCTTCGATTTCCAGCTCTTCGATGTGAATCGAAGTGTAGTAATCGTTCTTGATCATCTTTTCGGAGATCAGAATCGCGTCCTCGAAGTTATAGCCGCGCCACGGCATAAACGCGACCAGTACGTTGCGTCCCAGAGCCAGTTCGCCGCCATCCGTGCAAGGCCCGTCGGCAATGACCTGACCTTTGGCCACGCGGTCGCCCGCGCGAACAATCGGTTTCTGGTTGATGCAGGTGTTCTGGTTCGAGCGTTTGAACTTGATGAGCGGATAAATGTCCGCCGTCACTTCGCGCGAAAGCGTGCCGTCCACATTGTGGTCAACGCGAATGATGATTCGTTCGGAGTCCACTTTGTCCACCACACCATCGCGGCGGGCGACGACCACTGCGCCGGAATCCTGCGCAGTGACTTTTTCCATTCCCGTTCCGATCAACGGGGCCTGAGCGCGCAACAGCGGAACGGCCTGACGTTGCATGTTCGATCCCATCAACGCGCGGTTGGCGTCGTCGTTTTCGAGGAAGGGAATCAAGCTGGCGGCCACCGACACCAACTGTTTCGGCGAAACGTCCATAAACTGAATTTCGTGACGTTCGGGCAGAATGAACTCACCTGCCTGACGCGCGTTGACGCGCTCGCCAATGATGTTGCCGTTTTCGTCCAACTGAATGTTGGCCTGGCCGATGATGTATTTATCTTCTTCCCAGGCAGACAAGTAAAACGGATACGGTTCGTAAGTCGCCTTTTTCTTGCCTTCGCCAAGATGAGCGTTGGTGTTTTCGGCTTCTTCCTGTGGAACGTGATCGTTCGGTCTGTACTGCGTATCGCCCGGATTGAGGATTTTGACGTAATCAATCACACGACCTTTTTCGACCTTGCGGTACGGCGATTCGATAAAACCGAATTCGTTGATGCGCGCGAAACAGGACAGCGACGAAATCAAACCGATGTTCGGACCTTCCGGCGTTTCAATCGGACAGATGCGCCCGTAATGCGTCGGGTGAACGTCGCGGACTTCGAATCCGGCGCGTTCGCGGCTCAGACCGCCCGGGCCAAGCGCCGACAGGCGGCGTTTGTGCGTGATCTCCGACAGCGGATTGGTCTGATCCATAAACTGTGACAATTGCGACGATCCGAAAAATTCGCGAACGGCAGCCGTCACAGGCTTGGCATTGATCAGGTCGCGCGGCATCGCGGTCTGCATTTCGGTGTGAATGGACATCTTTTCCTTGATGGCACGTTCCATTCTGACCAGGCCGAGCCGGAACTGATTTTCCAGCAGTTCGCCGACGGCGCGGACGCGACGATTGCCCAAATGGTCAATGTCGTCATCGCTGTAAAAGACCGTGCGGCCATCGCGGGTTTTTTGTTCGCCGGTGACGCGCTTCAGTTTCAGCACGTAATCAATCACGTCGAAAAAGTCCTGCGGCGAGAGCAACGGGTCTTCCAGACGGTCGCGTTCTGGGCGACCCATCTTGATGTTGAACTTCAAACGTCCGACGCGCGAGAAATCGAATTTGCGAGCGTCGAAAAACATTCCGTGGAAAAGCTGCTGCGAAGTTTCCAGCGTCGGAGGATCTCCCGGACGCATCTTGCGGTAAATTTCGATCAGCGCTTCCTGCGTGGATTTGATCGTGTCTTTTTTGACGGTCTGGCTCAGCGTGACGCCAATGTCGTCTTTGTCCGGGAAGTAGATTTCAAACGAATTGATGCCGGCTTCAACGGCTTTGGCCAGAATTTCCGCCGTCATTTCCGAATTGCTTTCGGCCAGCACTTCGCCGTCGCTGACGTTGACCAGATCGTTCAACGTGTATGCGCCGGTCAGGTCTTCGACTTTGACGGGAATTTCCGTAATGCCTGCAGCCTGAATGGCTTCGTAAGCTGATTGGCCGATTTTCTTGCCGGTCTTGACGATCACTTCGCCGTTTTTGGCAGTGATGTCCGACGACGTACGCGAACCGATGATGCTGGGGCTGACTTGCCACAGCAATTCCGCGCCTTCGACGCGAACCTTGTCCACCGTGTAAAAGTACCGAAGGATGTCTTCGTCGGTTTTCAATCCCAAGGCGCGCAGGAAAATCGTCGCCAGAAATTTGCGCTTGCGGTCAATGCGCACGTACAGCAGGTTCTTGGCGTCGTATTCAAACTCCACCCACGAACCGCGGTAGGGAATCAGCTTGGCCAAAAAGTACGTGTTGTTTTCGCCTTTTTCGAAAAAGACGCCCGGCGAACGATGCAACTGAGACACGATCACGCGCTCCGTTCCATTGATGATGAACGTGCCGTTTTCGGTCATCAGCGGCAAATCGCCGAAATAAACTTCTTCTTCCTTGATGTCGCGGATGGATTTCTGACCCGTTTCTTCGTCTTTGTCCCAGACGGTCAGGCGGATTTTCACGTGCAGCGGCACGGAGTAGGTCATGCCGCGTTCCTGACATTCCTGCACGTCGTATTTGTGTTTCAAACCGACCGGCTCACCGCAATTGTCGCAGGTGTTGACGACGTTTTTGTTGTACGTGCCGCACTGGCCGCAGATCACATCATCGGAGGACAGCGGATTGATTTTGATGACAGCCGCGCACTGGCGGCAGTTGGAGCGAAGGTGGTGCAGTCCTTGCAACTGACCGCATTTGCATTGCCAGTTGCCCAGTCGGAACTCGACAAATTCCAGCGAAGAGGTTTCGCGGAAATCCGAAATCGGAAAGGTGGATTTGAAAACGGCCTGCAGTCCGACCAGATCGCGTTCGGGCGGCAACAAATCCATTTGCAGGAAACGGTCGTAACTGTCGCGCTGGACTTCGATCAGATTCGGGATTCGCACGGAAGTGCGAATCTTGGAAAAGTCGTGACGCGGCGGTTTCACTTTACCTTCACTACCATTGTTTACGAATGTGCTCATTTCAGTAGTCATTTGCGAACGTCCTCAGGCAAGCAAACCGGAGCAGAGGGGGATTCCGGCTTGATATTCCTTTAAGTTAGCCCCTCAAACCGAAGCCCGTGTCTCAAGTTTTCTGATAAGACAAAGCGGCGGCGGGAGACAACACGTCCCCCGCCGCGCGCCACGCGGTTGTTTTTGAAAATTTGTGTTTGCAGTTTGCCGATGTTCTATACCCTGCAAGTGAGTAAGTAAGACTGCCAGAGCCGTTGAGCAAGGAAAGCTGATGATTCTCTGATCGGTGAAACAGATTTCAATGCAGAGTCAACCAATCACAGGAACGCTTCAACCTGCTGAGATCGAAGGTTTCGTGCCCGCTCCTTGCCTCAGCTTTTTTCGGCATCGCTGCCGACGGCAAACCAATCAAGTCAAGAATAAACTTCTAAGTCCGGGAAAGCCAGTCCGAAAAAGAGAACTGGCTTTCCCAAACGTTTTCTATCTTACTTCAATTCGACCGATGCGCCAGCATCAGCCAGAGCTTTCTTCATTTTTTCGGCTTCATCCTTGGATGCGCCTTCTTTGACGGTCTTCGGAGCGCCATCAACCAGGTCCTTGGCTTCTTTCAAGCCCAGGCCGGTCAATTCACGCACGACTTTGATGACGTTGATCTTGTTCGCGCCGGCACCGGTCAGCACCACGTCAAAGGTATCTTTTTCTTCCGCAGCAGGAGCCGCTGCACCACCACCACCTGCGGGAGCTGCAACCGCTACCGCAGCCGCGGCAGCCGAGACTCCGAATTTTTCTTCAAGGGCTTTCACCAGTTCAGAAGCTTCCAAAAGGGTGAGACCGCCAATTTGTTCAACAAGGTTGTTAATATCCGCCATGAGTTTAACTATTCCTCCAAAGGTCTCTGTCCGATTAATTGCTCAGGACAGAATCATAAAATGGTTGACTCTTACGTCGCTTGAATTTGCAACGACGCTACCGTTGACTGACTCCGGGCATCACTCCTTTGTGAGTCTCTGGTGACGAGCGATCGGACACTGACAGGCACCCGATCAAAAAATACAATTTCTAAAAAAACTATTTGCCGGTTTAGGCAGCTTCAGCTTTTTTCTCGCCAATCTGTTTGACGACGACAGCCAAATTGCGCGGAACGGCATTAATCACTGTAGCCAGACGTTGCGCCGGCGCGTTCAGCAAGAACATCAACTTGCTGATCAATTCTTCCTTCGACGGCATCGAAGCGAGTGCCTCAATATCTTTGACATTGATGGCGCGCGCATCCACCACACCAGCCTTGAACGTCAATTTCGGATTTTCTTTGGCAAACTTGCTCAGCACTTTGGCCAAACCGACCGGATCGTTATCCGAATACGCCAGCGCCGTCATGCCCTTGAACTCGCCTTTCAGCGATTCGAGCGGTGTGCCTTCGACAGCCAAGCGGCCAATCGTGTTTTTGATAACGCGATATTTCAGGTTTGCAGCTTCCAGGGCGCGGCGCAATTCGCCATCTTTTTCAACCGAAAGTCCTTGAAAGCTGACCATCAGCGCGTGGCCGGTCTTCTGAAGTTCTTCTTTGAGTTCGGCCAAATCCTGGTGTTTTTGTTCTCTCGTTTTCATGAATCAATCTCCAGAGTTCAATGGAATCTTTTATCAAAAGGGAATCGCTCAGGCTCCAATCGAAGCCGGGTCAACCAGAATTCCGGGACCCATTGTTGAAGCAACATTGACCTTTTTGACATACCGGCCTTTCGCCGTCGCAGGCTTGGCTTTGATCACGGCGTCAATCAGCGATTTGGCGTTTTCGGTGATTTTCTCTGCCGAAAACGACACTTTGCCGACCGGAACGTGAATCACGCCAGTCTTGTCCACGCGAAATTCCACTTTACCAGCCTTGGTTTCTTTCACCGCGTTGGCGACATCCAGCGTCACGGTTCCGGTTTTCGGGTTGGGCATCAAGCCACGCGGGCCAAGCACCTTACCAAGCGTACCGACTGAACGCATCATATCGGGGGTGGCAATCAGGGCGTCAAAATCCAGGTATCCGCCTTTGATCTTTTCAACAAATTCATCGCCACCGACTTCGTCGGCGCCAGCTTCCTGCGCTTCGCGCTGCTTTTCCGGCGTTCCAGCGATGACCGCGACTTTTTTCGATTTGCCGAGGCCGTGCGGAAGCACAATCGTGCCACGCACCATCTGATCAGCTTTACGCGGATCAACCCCCAGTACCATCGTGACTTCAACCGTCTCGTCGAATTTCGCGAAGGCGACTTTTTTCGATAGAGCGATGGCGTCAGTCAAAGGGTAGAGTTTGCTCAACTCGACCTGGGCGAGTGCAGCCTTAAACTTTTTTCCTGCCATTGATGATTTCCTTTCAGGTATTAGCGTGAACTCAGTGGGTTCCGGGAAATCCGGACTGAGTCACTCCCTCGTAGGATTGCGGTTCAGATTGCTGCTGACGAAAAAAGCTCGCAACAACCCGCAATCGGAAGATTATTTGATATCAAGCCCAAGACTCTTGGCTGTACCTTCGATGGTGCGAATGGCCGCTTCGAGATTGGTCGTATTCAAGTCCGGCATTTTCAACTTCGCGATCTCTTCGATCTGAGCGCGAGTCACCGACCCGACTTTTTCACGGTTGGGTTTGCCGGAGCCTTTTTCCAGTTTCAGTGCCTTTTTGAGCAAATCGGCAGCCGGAGGCGTCTTGGTGATGAAGGTGAATGAACGATCTGCGTAAACCGTGATGACGACCGGAATTTTGATGTCGCCCATATTTGAGGTTTTCGCGTTGAACTGTTTGCAGAACTCCATGATGTTCACGCCCTGAGGACCCAGCGCCGTACCAATCGGAGGAGCAGGGTTCGCCTTTCCGGCAGGAACCTGGAGTTTAATCATTGCGGTAACTTTTTTTGCCATAGTAAGTATTGGTTATGATCGGACGCAAAAACGTCCTCCCAATTTATTGTTCTTCTGCGAACGAAACTTTTTCGACTTCCAAAAAGCCCAATTCGACGGGAGTTGCCCGACCGAAAATGGTCACATTGACCTTGAGCATGTTTTTATCGGCGTTGATTTCTTCCACCGTGCCCATAAAGCTGGTGAAAGGACCGTGCGTGATTCGCACGGTTTCGCCGCGCTCAAACGTGAACTTCGGCTTCGGTTTTTCCGCTGCCGTTTCCACGTGGTGAACGATTTGATCCACTTCTTCCTGGCTCAGCGGGGTCGGTTTCTGGCCACCGACGAAGCTGGTCACCTTCGGAGTGCTTTTGATTAAATGCCAGGCTCGATCGGAAATTTCGGCATTTTCAGCGCATTCAATCTCGACAAGCACGTACCCTGGGAAAAACATGCGAGTGCTTTCAACGCGCTTGGAGCCTTTCATCTCAACGACTGTTTCCGTTGGAATCAGAACCTGAGTGACTTCATCGGCCATTCCGAACGCTTGAATGCGCGAGTTCAGACTGTCTCGCACTTTGCGCTCATAGCCGGAATAAGTATGAATGATGAACCACTGCTTCGCCATAATCTGCGGAATTCTCCGAACGTATGCACGAAAATCCTAAGCCGACTTCGCTTAGAAAACCTTGCTTGCCACCCAGTCAATTCCCTTAATCAGATAAGAGAAGAAGATGTCGGCGGCGAAAAGATAGAAAGCAAAAAAGAAAACTGCGACTACGACGATAATGGTCGTGTTGACCACTTCTGCGCGCGTCGGCCAGGAAACCTGTCTCATTTCTCGCGCAACCTCGCGCCAGAATTGACGAACATTGGCCAGCCAACCGGCTGGTTTGGCGACTAGTGATTGTTCATTTGAATCTTCTGTCATCGCCGCGGCTCCTTCGCGCGTACTCGATGTTGCCATTATTTTCACCTCGGTTGTCGGTGGATTTGATTCGGTCTCAAGAAACTGGCAGGGGTATCAGGATTCGAACCCGAACTTTAGGTTTTGGAGACCCACGTGCTAACCGTTAACACTATACCCCTGAATCAAAACTGCCGACCTGACGTTACTTGGTCTCTCTGTGCGGCGAGTGCTTGCGGCACTTACGACAAAACTTCTTGAACTCAAGACGCTGCGTCGTCTTTTTCTTATTCTTGGTGGTGAAGTAATTGCGGTCTTTGCACTCAGTGCATTGAAGAACAATTTTATCTCGCATAACAAATCTTTCTGAAAATGAGGTCGCTTAAGCCGGACAGGCTTCGAGGCGACCCGAAACAATTTACTCGATGATTTCGGAGACGGTTCCGGCGCCGACCGTGCGGCCGCCTTCCCGGATCGCGAAACGCAAGCCTTTTTCCATCGCGATCGGCGCGATCAGTTCGATCTCCATCGCAATGTTGTCCCCAGGCATGATCATTTCTACGCCGTCCGGCAATTTCGCCACGCCCGTCACGTCCGTCGTGCGGAAGTAGAACTGCGGACGATATCCCGTGAAAAACGGCGTGTGGCGTCCACCTTCTTCTTTCGTCAGGATGTACGCTTCCGCTTTGAATTTCGTGTGCGGCTTGATCGATCCCGGCTTGGCAATCACCTGGCCGCGTTCGATTTCCTTGCGATCCACGCCGCGC